>JACMMK010000145.1 GCA_014379045.1 Burkholderiales bacterium | reverse complement strand
TCGTAGATCGCGCGCACGCGGCCCCGATCGAACCGACCCGGTCGGTCGTTGTTGGCGCTGACACAATGGCATATGGATTGCTTGCGTGAATCCGTTCACGCCTACCGGAGCGCCGAGATGCACCCATTCGAATGCCTGTCCCGATCGCCGACCCCCGGATCTCCCCTGCGCGCCTCGTCGCCTCGCTCGACGTGGTGGCGACGCTCGCGCACGCCGACGCTCCGCGCCTGGTTCGCTGCGGCATTCGTCTCCGTCATCGGGTCTGCGCTTACGGCCGTCCCCGCCTTCGCCCAGGCCTGGAAACCGAGCCGCACCGTCGAACTCGTCGTGTTCGCGGCCCCGGGCGGGGGCAACGACAAGGCCGCGCGGATGCTTCAGCGCATCTGGGCCGACAACAAGATCGTCGATGCGGTCGTGGTCAATCGCGTCGGTGGCGGCGGCACGCTCGCCTACACCTACGTGAGCCAGAAGTCCGCCGATCCGCACTACATCGCGATCGCGCAGGCGGGCATCCTGACCAACCAGCTCGCGGGACGCGCGACGTTGACGATGAACGACATGACTGTGCTGCCGTACATCGGCACCGAACCGGTCGCGCTCGCGGTGCGCACCGAGTCGCCGCTCAAGTCGCTGAAGGATGTCGCCGACCGTCTGCGCAAGGATCCGGCGTCGCTCACGATCTCGCCGGGCAGCACGCTCGCCAGCACCAATCATTTCGTCGTCGCGATGCTCGCGCGCCAGGTCGGCTCTGACCCGCGCAAGCTGCGCATGGTCACTTTCGGCGGCGGCGCAGAAGCGGCGACCAACGTGCTCGGCGGGCATATCGACGCGATGATCAATGCGTCCAACAACGCGGTGCCACATGTGCAGTCGGGGCGCATGCGCATCCTCGGCATCGCCTCGCCGAAACGTGCGGCCAGCATGCCCGACGTGCCCACGTTCCGCGAGATGGGCTTCGACGTGATCCAGGACAGCTGGTACGTGTTCCTCGGACCGCGCGGCATGACCGCGCCGCAGATCGCATTCTGGGACGACGTGTTCGCACGCACGATGAAGACGCCCGAGTGGAAGAAGTTTGTCGACGATAACGGCTGGGAGTTCGGCTTCATGCCGTCGGCCGAGACCGCTGCGTTCCTCAAGAAGGAATACGACGAAGCACGCAGCATCATGTCGGATCTGGGCGCACTCAAGGTCGAGTCGAAGTGAACGCGTGCGTTTTGACCGCGCTTCAAGTAACCACAGGAGAAATAATCACGGTTGAATCGAGCGTGTTTGAAGCGAACGCGGCCGCATCAAACGGCGCGGTGGGATTGAAGTCCGCAGCGCGGCGCACGCGCTGATGTACCCGTGCTTCACCGCACGGCTGCAGTGACCCTGGGCTGCAGGCACGCGGCGCCTCGATGAGCGAATCGGACCTCGCCGATCTGCCCGCGACCCGTGCCCCACAGCCTGGCTTCAGGCAACCGCGCCACGCACTGTGGACCGCCGGCGGGTTGTTGCTCGCCACGCTGGCGATCGCGAGTGGTTATCTGTATCTGACGCTGGCGCTGCCTACGCCTGCGGTCGCCGACCCCCTGGGCCCTCAGATATTTCCGATGCTGGTGAGCGGAGGGTTGTTCCTGTGCGGCGCGATGATGGGACTCGAGCTTTGGCGTAGCCGCATTGCCATTCGCCGGACCGCGCTCCCGGCGGCGCCCTCGGAGACCTCGTTCGACCTGCGTTCGGCGCTGATGGTTGCCGGCATCACCGGGTGGACGGCGCTCTACTTCTTCGTGTTCGAACGCGTGGGGTTCGTGGTGTCGACCATCGTGTTCCTGTTCGGCCTGATGTCGGTATTCAACGCGCGCCATCCGGTCGTCAATGCAGCGTGCGCGACCGGCTTCGCGTTCGGTGCCTGGCTGCTCTTCGTCAAGGTGCTCTCGGTGCGGTTGCCTTCGGGCATCCTGCCGTTCTGAGCGCTGCCGATGGAAGCCTTCGGCCATCTGATGCACGGCTTCGCGGTCGCGCTGCAGCCGGTCAACCTCGCCTACGTGTTCGTCGGCTGCCTGCTCGGCACGGTGATCGGCGTGCTGCCCGGCATCGGCCCCGCAGCGGCAATCGCACTGCTGCTGCCGATCACCTACGGCATCGAGCCGACCTCGGCGTTGATCATGCTTGCCGGCATCTACTACGGGGCGATGTACGGCGGGTCGACGACGTCGATACTGATCAACACGCCCGGCGAATCGTCATCGGTGATGACCGCGCTCGACGGCTATCAGATGGCGCGCAACGGTCGCGCCGGCGCTGCACTGGCGATCTCGGCGATCGCCTCGTTCATCGCCGGCACCGTGTCGGTCGTGCTGCTGTCGTTGCTCGCGGTGCCGCTCGCGGGCGTTGCGCTCAAGTTCGGTCCGGCCGAGTACTTCACGCTTATGCTGTTTGCGATGACCGCGATCGCCGCATTGACCGGGCCATCGCTGTCGAAGGGGCTCCTGTCGATGTTCCTCGGTCTGATGTTCGCGACGATCGGCATCGACCTGCAGAGCGGACAGCAGCGCTACACCTTCGATCTGCCCGAATTGCAGGACGGCATCGGCTTCATCGTCGTCGTCGTTGGCCTGTTCGCGATTGCCGAGGTGTTCTGCGGGCTCGAAGATCACCTCAAGGGCAAGTCGGAGATCATCCGCATCTCCGGGCGCCTGTGGTTGACCCGCGACGAGTGGCGCCGCTCGGTGATGCCGATCGTGCGCGGCACCGGCATCGGCTTCTTCAAGGGCGTGCTGCCCGGGGCCGGTGCCACGATCGCGACGATCCTGTCCTACAGCGTCGAGCGCATGGTCTCGCGCGAACCGCAGCGCTTCGGCACCGGCATGATCGAAGGGGTCGCCGGCCCGGAGGCGGCGAACAACGCATCGACCGGTGGCGCGATGGTGCCGCTGCTCACGCTCGGCATCCCCGGGTCGGGCTCGACCGCGGTGCTGCTCGCCGCGTTCATCATGTACGGCCTGCAACCCGGGCCGCTGCTGTTCGAGAAAAGGCCCGATCTCGTGTGGGGGCTGATCGCCAGCATGTACCTCGGCAATGTGGTGTTGCTGGTGCTGAACCTGCCGCTGGTCGGGGTGTTCGTGCGCCTGCTGTACATCCCGATCGGCCTGCTGCTGCCGATGGTGATCTCGATCTCGGCGATCGGCATCTTCGCCGTCAACGGCAACCTGTTCGAACTGTATCTGGCGCTGGGCTTCGGCGTGATCGGCTACGGGTTTCGCAAGCTCGCGATCCCGGTCGCGCCGCTGGTGCTGTCGCTGGTGCTGGGCGGCATGATGGAGCAGGCGTTCCGCCAGGCGATGACGATTTCCGGCGCTGATGTCGGCGTGTTCGTGCGCAGCCCGATCTGCGTCGTGCTGCTCGCGGCGAGCGTGATCGCGCTGTCGATACCGCTGGTGGTACCGCTGTTCAAACGAAGTGCCCTGATCGCGGCCGCGCGTCCGGCACAGTGAAGGCCAAAGGAGAGCCCAGTGCAGGTTGAAACTGTCACCGAAGGTCGCGGGCTTCGTCGCCGCCAATGCGAACTCGCCACGATCGCGGTATGCGCGTCGATCGCCACGTGCGGGGCTGGAGGCGCGGTTGCGCAGACCGGCTTTCCCAAGCGCCCGCTGCGCCTGATCATCTCGGTGCCGCCGGGCGGGGCCGCCGATTTCACCGGGCGCGTGCTGGGGGTGAAGCTCGCGGAGTTCATCGGCCAGAACGTGGTGATCGAGAACCGGCCGAGTGCGGGCGGCATCATCGCCTCCGAATTCGTCGTCAAGTCGAGCGCCGACGGCCATATCCTGCTGCTGTCGTCGAGCACGACGCACGGCGTCGCGCCGGTGCTCTACAGGAAGCTGAACTACGACGCGATCAAGGACTTCACCCATATCGCGATGGTGGCAGTGCTGCCGGGGATGATGGCGATCCATAGCGACATACCCGCGAAGACGGTGAAGGAATTCATCGCACTCGCACGCGCGAAGCCGGGGGGGTTCCTGTTCGCATCATCGGGTAACGGCAGCGCGCCGCAGTTGATGGGCGAGCAGTTCAAGATCGTCACCGGGGCGCCGATGACGCACGTTCCGTACAAGGGCAGCGGCCCTGCGGTTCAGGATCTCGCCGGCGGCCGGGTGCAGGTGATGTTCGACGGCCTGCCGTCGCTGATCGGCCAGATCAAGGGCGGGCGGTTGCGCCCGCTCGCCGCACTTGCGGACAAGCGCTTCAGCGTGTTCCCGGATGTCCCCACGATGGTGGAGGCTGGCTTCGCCGGCATCGAAGGCGGCGTCTGGTACGGCGTCTCGGGTCCGTCGGGCATCCCGCGTGCCGTGGTCGATCGATTGACCCGCGAGATTCACCGGGTGATCGCGCAACCCGATGTGCAGGAACGCTTCGGCTCGGTCGGCGGCATCGCGCTGCCGCTCGGGCCGAAGGAGTATGTCGCGTTCATCGAGAAAGAAAACCGCAAGTGGGCCGAGGTGATCCGGGTATCGGGCGCGGTGCCGGACTGAGCGTGCCGCGCCGCGTTGTTGAAACGTTCCTCAAGCCAGGATGTTGACGATCCGTCCGATCGACCAGTACGCGGCCGCGCTCCCGATGACGTAGAGCGCAGGCGTACGCGCGAGCGCGAACGTCGGTACGCGCGCGAAAAACCGATAGATGAGGTAGGCGACGCCGACCACCAGCAGCTGACCGAGTTCCACGCCGACGTTGAACGTCAGCAGTGCCACCGCGAGGTGATTCTGCGGCAGACCGATTTCCTCGAGTGCGCCGGCGAAGCCCAGACCGTGGATCAGTCCGAACACAAACGCGACCAGCGCCGGCCAGCGGCGCGACATCGTCGTCTGCTTGCTCAACGCCTCGGCGGCGACGAGCATGATCGACAACGCGATCGTCGCCTCGACCGGCGGCGGACGCAGCGTCAGCACGCCCAGTGCACCGAGCGCCAGAGTGATGCTGTGCGCCGCGGTGAACGCCGTGATGGTCCAGATCAGCCGCCGGTTGAAGCCGACCAGGAACAGCAGCGCGATCACGAACATCAGGTGATCGAGGCCGCTCAGAATGTGCTCGATGCCGAGGACCAGATACGCCGAGGCGATCTCGCCCATGCCCCGGTTGTCGTCGGCCGAGCCATAGACACGAATCTGCGGCTGCCCTTTGGTGAGCGTATACACCCGTGACTGGCCGTCAAGCCAGGCGACCTTCAGCATCGCCGCCGAGTAGCGTTTGCCGACACCGTCGACCCCCAGCGTCCCGCGCAGCCCGGCTTCGCCGCAGCGCACGACGTTGGCGTCCGCAGTGCAGCCTGCCGGCCACACCACGGTAAGTTCATCGGCTGCCGGACGGGTGCCGCTCGCGGTCCATTGCCAGACGAACTGGCCCGGCGCGATCTCGCGCATCTCCAGTTCGGCCATCGTCAGTTCGTGTGCCGACCCGGCCGTCGCAAACAACGCCAGTGCGCCGAGCATCATCCACCGCAGCACGCGCTTCATTTCGGCACGTTCTCGTACTTGACGGTGTACTTCTTCGCCAGCGCGCGCACGGCCACCGTGCGCTGTTGCGCCATCATCGCGTCGGTCCAGTCGTGGAGGACGACCCCGCGCAGGGCAATGAAATCGGCCGGCTGGCCCGGGGTGAGGCCCTGCAGCTGAATTGCGCGCCACCCCTCCCTGGTCTGTAGCGCGCGCCATTCCCCCACCGGGGACTCGGCAAGCAATTTGGTGAACTCGGGGCCGTAGCTCTGCACCACATTGGCCTGCGGACGGCCCTTGAACACGCGCAACCCGGCCTTCGCGTCGCCGGGGGTCCCGCTATTCAAGGCGACGACGAAGCTGCGTACCGCCGTCTCGGAGGTGTCTTCCGACAACGCCGCTTCGAGAAAGTCGAAGCGTACGGGCTCGTCGTACTTGGCGCGGTTGGCCTCGAACCACTGACGCAGGACTTGCTCGTCGAAAGGCGGCGGTTTCAGGTTCGAATCGATGACACTCAGCGCCTTGAAGATCACTCGCTCGCGGATCGCGCGGTCGCCCTGGTCGAGTTGCAACGCCAGGCCTTCGCGGTAGAGCAGCTCGTTGTCGAGCCAGATCTTGCCCAGGGCGTCGAGTTCATCGGCGTTCGGCTCGCGTCCACGGGACTCCAGATACGCCTGCCGGGCCTCGATGACCGCCTTGGAACCGACGACGATCGTCAACGGATCTTCCTTCTGCGCCACGATGAAATGGTCGATCGCGAACAGCAATGCGCCGAGCACGACGAAGTGGAACAACGGCTCGCGAAGCATACCTTTGCGAGCGGTCCCATCAGCGCGTGGGCCGGTGTCGTTCGGGGTGCGGGTCGGTATGGAAGGGGGGACAGGGTTCGATGGAGACATGGTGTTCCGGCAATGAGGTGTATCGGATGGAAGTGCGCGGCCAACGAAGGCTGGGCCGACCCGCTGGAACACGGGACGTCGGCCACGATCGGCAGGCACGGCGGCGATTACGGCAGAGGTGCTGCGCCGATCGCCGCGCCCGAGCGCGCATCGACCACCGAGTGCGATCGATCCGCGCCGTGGTGCTGGCGAACCTCGACGGTTGGAGTTCCTGCGTACGTGACCGGGAAATCGAAGCTAAGCGTGACGATGCAGGGATCTACCACGAGAAAAGGCGCCGCGCGTTGCCGCGCGGCGCCCACTCACACTGCGAACCAGAACCGCGATTACCGCACGCCGGCGACCCGTGTCCGGCCAGCGACTTCGATGTAGATCGGGTTGCTGTAGAACCACAGATCAGCCCAGGCCGCGATGTCGAACGCCGAGTACTTGACGCCGTTGATCGTCGGCAGGTGGTTGGGACAACCGTCGATCGTGGTGCCGGTGTACAGAACGTTGTTTGCGGGAATGTTGGTGCTGACTGCCGTGCACTGGATCCTCAGATTTGCGAGGTCGGTCGTACCGTTGCCGCTGTTGGTGAACAGATCGGACAGCGGATTGCCGCTGGCATCGGTCTCGAACGGTGTCGACGGCGGCAGGTTGGTGCCACGCAGCCGCACGTACTGGGACGCCTGCACCGCCGGGATGCGGAAGGTCATCTTCAAGAACGTCGTGCCATCGACCGACGAAGTCACCGGGACCCATGCCGACGAACCCGTGGCGCTGCCGCTGAAGGTCTTGAGGATCGCGGTGCTGGTGTTCTTCGCACCTGCCGGTACACCGTCGAGATTGGGCGGGGTCGAACCGTCGAGCCCCAGCCAGGCGGTGTTGGTCGGCCACTGGCCGTTGTACTCCGGCGTGCCAGGAGTCCTGTAGCCGGTCACCAGGCCGCGGATCAGGTCGACATGATCGAGAACCGGCATGTTCAGCGGCTGATTGATACCAATCGGAACCAGCGACGGGTTGTTGAACGTATAGGGCGCGTAGTTCGTGCCGGCCGGGTCGCGTACGACGATCGTCACCACGATTTCGGCACCGGGGCGAACGACCAGCTTCTCGCCCATCGTTGCGCAGCCGTTGGCGTCGATGTCGGTGTTGTTGGTCGCCGCCGCCACCGCGATCGCCTCGACCGACGCGTTCGAGCGGAACGCCGGGCCGCCGTAGGACGCGCACGCGACGAAGGCCAAGCGGTCGATGACCTGACCGGAGGACACCCACTTGTTGCCGGTACGCATGCCGTCGATGATCGTTTGCGGACGCAGCTTGTCGGCGCCGTTTCGTACCATCACGAACATGCGCTGGTACTCACCCGGGTAGAAGTCCTGGGTCGTACGACGGTCATCGACGCCGAAACTGCCGCGGTTATGCCAGTCGGAACTCGCCGAGAACCACCAGTTGCGCCCCTCGCCCAGCATCGCGTCCCACATGCCGCCGATCTGTGCGCCGTAGACCCCGGTGCCGCCGTACGTCGTGCCGCCCACGCTGTCGGTCAGTACGCCGTTGATGGTCTGCCGCCGGGGCAGATACTCACCGCGATCGCTCGATGCGCCGTGCCCCGGCTGGGTCTCCATGCCGTAAGCGATGTTCGGCCCGGCATTGTTGAAGTTGCGGATGTGCTCGGCGTTGAAGCCGTTGTTGCCGTTCGGGTTGAACGGGCCGGCACGCTCGATGTGCGCGGGGATGTAGTAGCTGGCGTTCGGATGAAATTCGGCCATCCACTTGATGCCTTCGACCGTCTTGTTGTGGCCGCGGTCGCCGGTGCCGGCGCCACCGGTAGGATTCAGTTTCCGTCCCGTCGGGCTCCAGCTTGGATCGGCGCTGTTCAGGCTGCCCGTCACCGAGCAATCCCAGTTGTTGCCGTCGGTCGACGGCTGCGGCGAGGTGTTGCCGCGGCTCAAGTCGCCGACGCCGCGGTCGAAGCAATAGGTCCACTGTGACAGCGCGGTGGCGTTGCCCAGCGCGGTATAGCCGGGGGTTGTAGGCAGCGGAGCGGTGTCGATGGCTGCCGGCATCTGGCCGGTGATCACCGCCATCGACGTGTGCTCATGGCCGGCCACCACCGACTCGAGCCCCAGAAAGATCGGCAGGTTTCGCAACGCGTTCAGGTATTCCATGATCGGATACTGGAATTCCTGCAGGGCCTGCCAGCGCCACATGTTGCGGTTCGCACCGGACCCGCTCACGTCGCCCTTCGGCGTGATGCCGGAGTTCACCCACGTGGTGTTCGGACCCTGTGCAGTCACCGGGTACGCCGGTGTCGCGAAGGTCGCGTCTTCGATCAGCGTGCAGTTGCGGTTGCCGGTACCGCCATGGCCCGCCTGGACGAACCAGTCGAGTCCCCAGGGGGTATCGGTCGTGTCGGTCGACTTCTTCACCAGTTTCTGCATCGAGATCGAACCGTCGGAGCAGGTGGTGTGGTTGTGGATGTCGCCGGTGACGTACTTGCCCGGCGTCTTCGCGGCTTCGGCGTCCGGTGCACGGACCTGGCTGGCGACGGCAATCGCGCCGATGGCGGCGGCCACCGCAAGGGAAATCTGCTTTTTGCTGAACTGGGGGCTCATTCGGTTTGTCCTTGCAGTGTTGGCGTTAAGCGACGTGCTTGTTGTTGCGGCGGCGTGCCACGACGCCGAGCAGGCCCAGGCCGCCGACCAGCAGAGGCAGGGCGGCGGGGACCGGGATCACGCTAGCGGCCCCCGAATCGGTCAGGGTACCGATCTCGTCGAAGAGGACGACGTCGAGGCTGTTGGTGAGTTCGAACGACAGGGCAGTGCCCGCGAACAGGAAGTCGACGAAGGTCCAGGTTCCGTAGTTGCCGCCCGGGTTCTGAGTGGGAAACCCACCGAAGTCGTTGGCTGCCAGGTCGAAGGTCCCGAGCTGAGCGCCAGTGCCATCGAGCCCGGCGTACGCGATCACCGCGCTGCTGACGGAGGTCGGGCTCGAGTAGGCAAACGAAATACCCGTGGTTACCCCGCCCGCCACGTTCATGAACGCGCGGTCGGCCGGATCAGTAGCGAATACGTACGCCGTGCCGAGCGGGGTCGGGGCGTTCACGTACTGGATAAAAGGCGGATCGTTCGACAACCCCGACACGTTCGTGAACGAGACGCCGAGGTTAGGGCCACTCGAGCCGTCGGCAGCCGTGCCGCCACTGTAGAAAGAATTAACTGCCCCGTTGCCGAAGTCCCAAAGCTTCTCGAAATCGATGTTGAACGCGGAAGCGGCGAACGCCGGCGAGGCGGACGATAGCGATAGCGCCAGAGCGGCGATGAACTTTTTCATTGATAACTCCCATGATCTTGCGTTTTTAACAGTGGACAGCGCGATGAATCGATACGAATACGTGGATGCGAGGCTAAGCGCACAATGTGACGGCGATCCTGTTCACGCTGGCTTAAGGAACTAGTCCGTCCGTAGTCCGTCGGCTTGGACAGCTTTTCCGTCGACCCGGTGAGGGTGCGCGGCGTTGACCCCTCGCCCGAAGGCGGCCGCCCGTGTGACTCTGGGAGGACCGCCAGATCCTGATGGCCTCCGTCACGACGCTGTCACGGACCCGTTTGTACAGTCGGCGTCCGGTCCGGGTCGCGTGGTCGCCCGACCAGAATCAGGAGACCCGTTGGATGCAAGAAGTCATCGGACTTTTCCCCACCCCATTCATGCGCGTGTCGCGGGCCTTCGACGCCGAGTTGATACGCCGGCTGGTCGCGCACTTCACGGCGAACGCCGCGCTGGCAAACAATTCGTCGCCCAATCTGTCGCATACCGCGATGCTGCGTCCGAGCGACAGTCCGCTGCTGATCACGGCCGCCGAGGTGATCACCCCGCGGCTGGCGGAATTCGGGGCGGTGCTGTTCGGCGAGCGCATCGGCTGGTCGTTGAAGGAAATGTGGGTCAACGTGCTCGAAACCGGGGGTCGGCAGGCGATGCACAACCATGCCAACAGCTTCATTTCGGGCGTCGTCTACCTCACCCCGACCCACCCCGACGCATGCACGGTGTTCATGAAATCGCCGGGCGGCAACGATTTCGCGTTCAAGAACGATCACGCCGGCATCGTCAGCGGTCCCTATAACGCCGACAAGTGGATCAGTCCGGAACCCGACCCCGGCGATTTCGTGATGTTCCCGAGCTACCTGATGCATGCGGTGCCACCCAATCCCGGCGCGCGGCGCATCACGATGGCGTTCAATGCGATCCCCACGCGTCTCGACTCGTGGGGCTACACGATCGGGTTCAGTGGCTGACACGCAGGCAGCACCCGACGTCGGCAGCGCGCTGCGCGCCGTTTCATCGTGATCGACGAGGCGCCGTCCGGCACCCCGGGCCGCCGTCTCGCGCTCGCGCTCGGCCTGATGGTCGCCTCGGGTTTTGCCGGGCTGGGCTATCAGATCATCTGGACGCAGCAGGCCGCGATCTGGCTCGGCCATGAATGGGTGGCCGTGCTGGCGGTCGTGGCGGCATTCTTCGGCGGCCTGGCTGTCGGTGCGCTCGCCTTCGGCCCCAGGATCGAACGCAGCGCGCACCCGGCGCGCTGGTATGCGGGCTGCGAAGTGATCATCGGGGGGTGGAGCGTCGCGCTCGCATTCCTGATGGCGCCGGTGGGCGGCGTGCTGCTCGCGTTGACCGGCGCCCGACCGTCGCCGGCGTGGCAGTGGTCGGTCGCATTCTTCGGCACCTTCCTGTTGCTGCTGCCGGCCACGGCGGCAATGGGCGCGACACTGCCCGCCATGGAACGGGTGATGCGCCGGATGCGCAGGCACGGTTCATCGATCGCGGCGCTGTATGCAGGCAACACGTTCGGCGCGGTCGTCGGTGTGCTTGCCGCGGCGTTCTGGCTGATGCCGGCGTTCGGATTGATCCGCACGTCCATCCTGTGCGCGGCGCTCAACCTGCTGTGCGCGGGGGTCGCGCTGGCGCTGTTCGCCGCACCGGCCGCAGTCGCATCGGTGGCCGACCCGAGGGCCGGTTCGACAGCCCGCTCGCTGACCGAATCGATCGCCCACTCCAGGTCCACAAGGCCGCACGGAGCGCGAACCCTGGCGCTGCTCGCCGCCACCGGCCTGCTGGGCATCGGCTATGAGGTTCTGGTCGTACGGGTGCTGAGCCAGGTCGCCGAGAACACGGTCTACACGTTCGCGATGCTGCTGGCGGTCTACCTGGTCGGCACCGCACTCGGCGCCGCGGCGTATCAGCGCTGGCAACCGGTCGGGCCGCGCCCTCGCGAAGCGGGCGAACGGCTGATCTGGCTGCTCGCCGTCGCCTGCCTGCTCGGCACCCTCACGCTGTGGGGCGCCGAGACGCTGAAGGCGCTCGTGCTGACTGCGCTGGGCCCTGGCATGGCGGCCGCGCTCGCCGCCGAGGGTGCGCTCGCCATCGCGGCGTTTCTGCTGCCCACCCTGATGATGGGCGCAGTATTCAGCGACCTCTGCACGCGCGCACGCGCAGCCGGCAGCAGCTTCGGGCGCGCGCTCGGTGCGAACACGATCGGCGCCGCCATCGCACCCGTGTTGGTTGGAGTGCTGCTCGTCCCGGCGGTGGGCGCGAAGACATCGCTGTTGCTCGTCGCCGCGGGCTATCTCGCGCTTACGGTGTCGCGCACGGCCCCGAGCGCGCGGGGCGTGGCCACCGCC
>JACMMK010000144.1 GCA_014379045.1 Burkholderiales bacterium | reverse complement strand
CTCGCGCTCGAGGCCGCGGCACAGATCGCGCTGGCCAACCGGATCGCCGCGCAACGCCTGTCGGTACGCGAGACCGAGCGCGAAGTAGGCAGAATGAACCAGGTCGGCCGCCGTGCCGCACGCGCGACCACCCACACCGCCGATCGCGATGTCGCGCGCCTCGAGGAGCGACTCGCGCAAGTCCTGGGTACCGGCGTGCGCGTGCGCCCGGGAGCGAAGCAGACGGGACGGCTCGAGATTTCCTGGCACTCGCTCGAGCATCTCGACGAGTTGACCCGGCGCCTCGGATTGGCGCCGGAGTGATTTGCCGCGTTGACAAGCATTTCCGGGCAGGCGAGAATCAGTGGCTTTGTTCGACACGGTCAGCGTGTGTGCGGGTTGTGTTCGGTGCGAGTGGGCTTCAATACAGGCTTCGGGTCTGGCTCCAATTCGGGCTGTGATTCTGGCCTGGATTCGGACTTCTTCAATCGTGGCTTCGATACGAGCTGCCGTTCAGGCTTGAATTCGGCCCGTGAAGTCGACGCCTGCTTGGACTGGATCAGGTTTGGACCCGTGCAGCCTTTCCGTGGCAGCGGCCTCGATTCATCGGTTATCGTGGGCGGTGTGCGCGGGGTAGCCCGGCGCGGACCGTCGTGCGCCAGTCGGAACCGGGCCGCCCGCAAAGCCCCTGTATGCAATTCGGCATTTTCGCGACGATGGCAGTCCGCTCAGGGTTCGTCGCGATAGTCGGGCTGCAGGCAGCGCTGGTTGCCGTAGCGGCCTTGGCGATGGGTGTGTTTCGCGACGCACTCGCCGCGTGGTCGACACTGGCGGGCGGCGCGGCATGCTGGGTGCCGAGCGCCTTGTTCGCCTGGCGGTTGTCGCTGGCGCTGCGTTTCCGGCCCGACCACGCTGCCACCGTATTCTTCGTCGGCGAGTTCGCAAAGGTGCTGGGGACCGTGCTGATCCTGATCACGATCGCACGGGTGGTGGACGCGATCTTCTGGCCGGGTGTCGTACTCGGTGTGATCGTGGCGGTGAAGGCGAATTGGGTGGCGCTGTTGTTGCGACGGTGAGCAGCCACGACGCCTGTCACGGCGCACATCTCCAGGCCCCCCTGCTTCAAAGTAGTCCCCGGCTCCGCGCGTTTACAGTACCGACGACCTAGCGCAGTTCCCTTACTTCTCCTGTTGATTCGATCCATGGCCGACGCACACGTCTACGCACCGAACGCGACCGAGTACATCGTTCACCATCTGGCGCATTGGCAGACGAGCAAGCAACAGTCGATCGTCGACTTCTCGGTGATCAACATCGATACCGTGTTGTTCTCGGTACTCTGCCTCGGACTCACGCTCTGGCTGCTGTATGCCGCCGCCAAGCGCGCGACCAGCGGCATTCCGACCAAGTTCCAGGCTGCGATCGAGATTCTGGTCGAACTCGTCGAAGACCAGAGTCGTTCGATCGTCCACGGCAACCGCGCATTCATCGCACCGCTCGCGCTGACGGTTTTCGTGTGGATCGTGATGATGAATGCGATCGACCTGCTGCCGGTCGACCTGCTGCCGAAGATCGCCGCACTGTTCGGCTGGTATGCCGCGGGCGCCGATGCGCACGACGTGTATCTTCGCCCGCTGCCCACGGCCGACCTGAACGGCACGCTCGGCATGTCGCTCGGCGTTCTGCTGCTGATGCTCTACTACGGCGTCAAGATCAAGGGCGTCGGGGGCTTCATCCACGAACTCTTCTGTGCACCGTTCGGTGCGCACCCGCTGCTCTGGCCGGCAAACTTTCTGCTGAACCTGATCGAGTACCTGGCGAAGATGGTGTCGCTCGGCATGCGACTGTTCGGCAACATGTACGCGGGCGAACTGCTGTTCTTCCTGATCGCACTGATGGGCGGCTACGTGGCGCTGAACACCACCGGTGTCCTGCTCGCGTTCGCGCAGGTCATCGCCGGCACCGCATGGCTGATGTTTCACATCCTGATCGTGTTGCTTCAGGCATTCATCTTCATGATGTTGACGCTGGTCTACATCGGCCAGGCGCACGAGAGTCACTGACGTTCTGCCGAAACACGGCTCCCTGCTTCACGGGGTTTTCTTTCAACACTGATTCGTTTCCAGTTTTTTCCACAGGAGTAGTTGTGATGACCAACGTAGCCTTCGTAGCCCTCGCCTGCGGTTTGATCATCGGCCTGGGTGCCATCGGTGCCTGTATCGGCATCGGCATCATGGGCGGCAAGTACATCGAGGCGGCTGCACGCCAGCCCGAGCTGATGAACACGCTGCAGACGAAGATGTTCCTGCTTGCGGGCCTGATCGACGCGGCGTTCCTGATCGGCGTCGGTATCGCGATGATGTTCGCGTTCGCCAACCCCTTCGCCGGCTGAGCCCCACTGGCCACGCACTGGCTACCCGTCACGTACCACGTGACGGGCGGATCGATCGAGGTTTGACATGAGCATCAACGCTACGCTGTTCATCCAGCTGATCGTCTTCTTCATCGGCGTGATGATCACGATGAAGTTCATCTGGCCGCCGCTGATCGGCGCGCTCGAAGCGCGTCAGAAGAAGATTGCCGACGGCCTGGCCGCCGGCGAACGCGGCCGCCAGGATCTGCTGTCCGCGGAGAAGCGCGCACACGAAGCCGACCGTGCGGCGCGCGAGCGCGCGCAGGAGATCGTCGCGCAGAGCGAGAAGCGTGCAGCTGCGGTGATCGAAGAGGCGAAGGTCGCAGCGCGCACCGAAGCCGAACGCATCGCCGCCGCAGCCCGCGCCGACGTCGAACAGGAAGTGCAGCGCGCGCGCCAGATGCTGCGCGACCAGGTGGCCGTGCTCGCGGTGGCCGGTGCCGAACGGATCCTGAAACGCGAAGTCGATCCGCAGGCGCATGCACAGATGCTGACCGCGTTGAAACAGGAACTCTGAGCGCGATGGCAGAGCTCTCCACGGTCGCGCGCCCCTACGCCGAAGCGGCGTTCAGGCTTGCACAGGAATCGTCGTCGATCGATGCGTGGTCGGACGCGCTCGGCCATCTCGCCGCGATCGCGGCCGACCCGCAGGTGCGCGTGACGCTCGGTGACCCGTCGCTGCAGCCCGCGCGTCTTGCCGAGTTCTTCATTGGCCTCGTGCCTGGGGGACTGCCCGACGAGGCGGCCCGCTTCGTGTCGACCCTCGCCGAGAACGATCGGATCGTTTTGCTGCCCGAGATCGCCACGCAGTTCCATGCGCTGCGCAACCGCGCTGAAGGGCGTGCCGATCTGGTGATCGAATCGGCGTTCGCGCTCGAAGGCGCCCAGCTCGACGATCTGGTCGCAGCGCTCGAAAAGAAATTTGCGCGAAAACTCAATGCCAGCGTAGTGGTCGCCCCCGATCTCATCGGTGGGGTGCGCATCACCGTCGGCGATGAAGTGCTCGACGCTTCGGTGCGCGGCCGTCTCGCGCAGATGGCCACCGCCCTTCAATCCTAGGAGCACTCTGATGCAATTGAACCCGTCCGAGATCAGCGAACTGATCAAGAGTCGAATCCAGAACCTCGGCGTCGGCTCGGAAGTGCGCAACCAGGGCAGCGTCGTGTCGGTGACCGACGGCATCTGCCGCGTACACGGGCTGTCCGACGTAATGCAGGGCGAGATGCTCGAGTTTCCGAACAACACGTTCGGCCTGGCGTTGAACCTAGAGCGCGACTCGGTCGGCGCGGTGATTCTGGGCGAGTACGAGCACATCACCGAAGGCGACACGGTGAAGACCACCGGGCGCATTCTCGAGGTGCCGGTCGGCCCGGAGCTGATCGGGCGCGTGGTCAATGCGCTGGGTCAGCCGATCGACGGCAAAGGTCCGATCAACGCCGCGATGACCGATGTGATCGAGAAGGTCGCACCGGGCGTGATCGCGCGCCGGTCGGTGTCGCAACCGGTGCAGACCGGTTTGAAATCGATCGATGCGATGGTGCCGGTCG
>JACMMK010000143.1 GCA_014379045.1 Burkholderiales bacterium | reverse complement strand
CGTGGCCGCGTCGTTCTGCGCGCGAGCAGGGGGCTCGGACGGCGCCACGACCGGGGCGTTGGTGGTGGCGCACCCCGCCGCGAGCGTCATTGTGACCAGCGCGAGCATTGCCGCGCGCAGCGATACGGTCACTTCTGCAGCACACCTTGGGTGTGAAGCGCGCACGCTCACGAGCGGATCAGCTTGCGATGGGTCGAGATGCTCATCAACATGCCGAAACCGAAGAACACGCTGACCAACGCGGTGCCACCATAGCTGATCAGCGGCAACGGCACACCGACCACCGGCAGGATCCCCGACACCATGCCCATGTTGACGAACGCGTACGTGAAGAAGGTCATCGTGATCGAACCCGCAACCAGACGCGAGAACATCGTCGGTGCGTTCACCGTGATCACCAGTCCGCGCGCGATCACGAGCAGGAACAGCACCAGCAGGATCGCATTGCCGACCAGCCCGAACTCCTCCGAGTACACGGCAAAGATGAAATCGGTCGTGCGTTCGGGCAGGAAATCGAGATGCGCCTGCGTGCCTTGCAGCCAGCCCTTGCCGAACCAGCCTCCCGACCCGACTGCGATCGTCGACTGGATCGTGTGATAGCCCGCGCCGAGCGGGTCCTGCGCCGGATCGATGAGGATGCGCACGCGCATACGCTGATAGTCGTGCATCACCGACCACAGCACCGGCAATGCCGCCAGCGCGGCTGCGCCCAGGCCGATGATCACCTTCCACGACAGTCCGGCCAGAAACAGCACATAGCAGCCCGATGCCGAGAGCAGCAGTGCGGTGCCGAGGTCGGGTTGTTTGGCGATCAGGCCCACCGGAAGGATGAACAGGATGGTGGCGATCGCAAAGTTGGACAGCTTCAACGAAGACTCGTAGCGATCGAAGTACCAGGCGAGCGCGAGCGGCAGCGCGATCTTCATCAGTTCCGACGGCTGGATGCTGATCACGCCCAGATCGAGCCAGCGGCGCGCGCCGTTGCGCACATCGCCGACCAGGGCGACTGCGACGAGCAGCACGAGCGCCGTTGCATACGCCGGGAGCGCGAAGCGCATGACACGTGACAGCGGCGTGTTGGCGGCGATCCACATCACCGCGAAGGCCACGCCGAGATTGAACAGTTTGCCCTCGAGCCGGTCGAGGCTCTGGTTCGACGCGCTGTAGAGCGTGACCATGCCGACGATCACCAGCAACATCACTGCGATCAGCAACGGTACGTCGACATGTGCGGTGCCGCGGCGCCAGACCGTCTCAATCGCGTTCTGCATTGGCCTCCCCGGCGGCGGCGGTGCCTGGGATCGGCTCGGCGTCGATCGGCTTGATCGGGCGGCCGAGCAGGTAGAAGTCGATCACCGTGCGCGCAAGGGGCGCCGCGTTCGCGCCGCCGCCCCCGGCGTTCTCGACCAGCACCGCCAGCGCGATCTTCGGGTTGTCGGCCGGGGCATACGCGATGTACAGCGCATGATCGCGATGGCGCTCGTCGATCCGCTTCGCGTCATAGCGCTGGCCCTGCTTGATCGCGATCACCTGCGAGGTTCCGGTCTTGCCGCCGACCCGATAGGTCGCATCGGCGAACGCGCGGTGGCCGGTACCGCCGGGCATGTTGACGTCGACCATCGCGCGCTGCACGAGCGCCCAGTTCTCTGGCTTGAAATCGAGCGTGCGCAGCGCTTCGGCGTGCACGGCACGGCGCTCGCGCGTCGTCGCATCCTGTATCTGATCGACCAGATGCGGCCGGTACACGACCCCTTTGTTCGCGATGATCGCCGTCGCGTTGGCGAGCTGCATCAGCGACATCACGTTGTATCCCTGACCGATGCCGATCGAGATCGTGTCTCCGACATACCATTTCTGACGGAAGCGGCGCTGCTTCCACTCCTGCGACGGATTGATGCCGATCGCCTCGCCTTCGAGGTCGAGCCCGGTGCGCGCGCCGAAGCCGAACTGGCGCATGAAGGTGCTGATCGCATCGATCCCGAGATCGAAGGCGAGCTGGTAGTAGTAGGTGTCGCAAGAGATCACCAGCGAGCGGTGCATGTCGACCGAACCGTGCCCCCCCGGCTTCCAGTCGCGGTAGTGGTGCGAGTTTCCGGGCAGCGTGAAGAAGCCCGGATCGCTGATCGAATACTGTGGCGTGCGTTTGCCCAGCTCCAGCCCGGCAAGCGCCATGAACGGCTTGTAGGTCGACCCGGGCGGGTACTGTCCGCTCAACGCGCGATTGACCATCGGCCGGTCGGGATGCGTGTTGAGTTCGTTCCAGGTCGGCGGGTCGATTCCGTCGATGAACAGGTTCGGATCGAATCCGGGCTTGCTCACGAACGCGAGCACGCCGCCGGTGGCCGGGTCGATCGCGACCAGCGCGCCGCGGCGGTTGCCGAACGCCGCCTCGGCGGCTTCCTGCAGGCGCAGATCGAGATGCAGCTGCAGGTTATTGCCCGACACCGGAGGCGTGCGCGACAGGGTGCGCACCGCACGCCCCCCTGAATCGACCTCGACCTGCTCGAGCCCGGTCGTGCCATGCAGTTCGCGCTCGTACATCTGTTCGAGCCCGGTCTTCCCGATGTGTTCCGAACCCCGGTAGTTCGACAGCAGCGAGTTCTCTTCGAGCGTCTCCATGTCCTTCGGATTGATGCGGCCGATGTAGCCGACGACATGCGAGGCGAGCGTGCCGTTCGGATAGCGACGGAACAGGCGCGCGTTGATGTCGACGCCGGGGAAGCGATAGCGGTTGGCCGCGAAGCGCGCGATCTCGTCCTCGGACAGGCGCGTGCGGATCGGGATCGCGGCGAGTTGGCGCGATTCGTCGAGCAGCCGCTTAAAGCGCCGTCGGTCCTTCGGCGCGATCTCGATCAACTGCGAAAGCGCGTCGATCGTCGCTTCGAGATCGCCGACCTGCGTCGGATTGATCTCGAGGGTGTAGGCGGTGAAGTTGTGCGCGAGCACGATGCCGTTGCGATCGACGATCAGCCCGCGGTTCGGCACGATCGGCACGAGCGAGATGCGGTTCGCTTCGGCCTGCGTGTAGTAGTACTCGTGGTTCATCACCTGCAGATAGACGAAGCGGCCGAACAGCACGCCGAACAACAGCAGGACGAATCCGGCAGCGAACGCGGTACGGCGTCTGAATTCGGCGAGTTCGCCTTCGAGGTTCTTCAGTTCGATGAACTGCGGCATGGCGCGGTCAGCCTCGGTGCTTGCGGTGCGTGCGCATCAGATCGGATGCTCCGGATCGATCCGCGGGCGTTGCGGGGCGAGCAGCACGACCCAGGCGATCGGCCACAGCAGCGCGCCGGTGATGGCCGGCACGAACCACGTCCAGCCGGGGAACGCGGCCCCCCCGGCAAGCCTGACCAACAGTATCACCGCCTGTGCGGTCAGCAGGATCGGCAGGATCTGCAGTACATGCTTGTCGGCGCTGAACATGCGCAGCCGTCGACGCAGCATCGTCGCCGCGAACGCGATCACGGTATAGGCGAGCGCATGCTGGCCGAACAGGCTCGCCATCGCGACATCCATCGCGAGCCCAAGCACGAACGCGACGCCGAAACCGATCAGGCGCGGTTCGCGCACGATCCAGAACAGCAGCACCACCGCGACGAAATCGGGTTTCAGCCAGGTCCAGAAGCCCGCCCACGGGAGCAGGTTGACGAGCAGCGCCGCGAGCACCGTGAGCCACAGGAACCCCGCCCTCACCGGGAGCAGCAGCTCCTGCCTTGGACTGTAGCTGCTGACGCCCATCGCTCAGCCGCCTTTCCGGCCGCGCTTGCGCGGCGCCGACGGCTCGTCGAAGCCGGGGTTGGCGGGATGCGCGCTCGCGGCGGTCAACACAAGCACCTGCCGATACCGATTGACCCCGGCCGCCGGCTGCGCGCTGATCCGCGAGAACATCGACGCGGCATTGCGTTCGACCTCCTGCACCACCGCGACCGGCAATCCGGCCGGATAGGTGCCGTCGATGCCGGAGGTGACGAGACGATCGCCGGTCTGGATGTCGGCGGAGAACGGCATGAAGCGCAGTTCGAGCAGGCCGTCCGAGCCGACGCCGTAGAGCACCCCGCGCACCCCGCTGCGCATCACCTGCACCGGAATCGTCATGTCCTTGTCGGTGACCAGCGTGACCTGACTTGCCCACGGATAGACGCGCGTGACCTGGCCGACCACGCCGGCCGCGTCCACCACCGGCTGACCCTGGCCGACCCCGTCGGTGAGGCCTTTGCTGATGATTACGCGGCGGGTGAACGGGTCACGATGCGAGTACAGGATCTCGGCGTATACCGCGGCCTGCGATTGCGCCTCGCGGGTATCGAGGAGCCCGCGCAACCGGGCGTTCTCCTGTTCGAGCGCCTCCAGACGCAGCAACGCGGCGGCGTTGACCAGGTTCTGTTGCTCGAGGCCGTTGTTGCGGGTCGTGAGCTGGGCCTGGGTGACGAGGAACCCCGACATGCGTTCGGACAGCGCTGCAGGGGCCAGCGCGATGCGCTGCAGCGGATACAGCACGACTGCGACCGCCTGCTGGACGATGGTCAGATACTTGAATCGGCTGTCGGCGACGATCAGCGCCAGCGCGAGCAGCGAGAACAGCAGGAAACGGGCAAACGGCGTCGGGCCGCGGTTGAAGAAGGGTTGCTGCGGATGTTCCATTCAGCGCGCCGGCGGGGGAGGCGGGCCGCCGGCCGATGTCGCAGCGGCAGTGGGGGTTCGGACGTGGGGAAAGTGGGGAACGCGGACGCCCGACTCAGTCACTGGTGAATATCGACGACACCCGATCCATCTGCTCGAGTGCGAGGCCCGAGCCGCGCACGACGCAGGTCAGCGGGTCTTCGGCGCAGATCACCGGCAGTCCCGTCTCTTCCATCAACAGTCGATCGATGTCGCGCAACAGGGCGCCGCCACCGGTCAGCACCATGCCCTTTTCCGCGATGTCTGCGCCGAGCTCGGGCGGAGTCTGCTCGAGCGCGCTTTTCACCGAGCCCACGATCTGGTTCAGCGGTTCGGTCAGCGCTTCGAGAATCTCGTTGCTCGAAATCGTGAAGCTACGCGGGATGCCCTCGGCGAGATTGCGACCCTTCACTTCCTTCTCGCGCACCTCGCTGCCGGGGAACGCCGAGCCGATTTCCTTCTTGATCTCTTCCGAGGTCGTCTCGCCGATCAACATGCCGTAGTTGCGGCGGATGTAGTTGATGATCGCCTCGTCGAACTTGTCGCCGCCGACGCGCACAGACCCGGCGTAGACGATGCCACCGAGCGATATCACCCCGACTTCGGTCGTGCCGCCGCCGATGTCGACGACCATCGAACCGGTGGCCTCTTCGACCGGCAGGCCGGCGCCGAGTGCCGCGGCCAAAGGTTCTTCGATCAGGTCGACCTTGCGGGCGCCGGCGCCATACGCCGACTCGCGGATCGCGCGCCGCTCGACCTGGGTCGAGCCGCACGGCACGCAGATCACGATGCGCGGGCTCGGGCTGAAGATGCGCGAATCGTGCACCTTCTTGATGAAGTGCTTCAGCATCTGTTCGGTGATGGTGAAGTCGGCGATCACGCCATCCTTCATCGGGCGGATCGCGGTGATGTTGCCCGGCGTGCGCCCGAGCATCTGCTTCGCGGCGAGGCCCACCTGCTGGATCACTTTCTTGCCGTTGGGACCGCCTTCCTGGCGGATCGCCACTACCGAAGGTTCGTTGAGGACGATGCCTTTGCCACGGACCCAGATGAGGGTGTTGGCGGTACCGAGGTCGATTGCAAGATCAGTTGAAAAATAGCCGCTGAGAAATCCGAACATTTATTGGAAGAAGTCGAGAAGATGCATGGCGCGGAGGGGGCTGCGGGATGAAGCGTCCAGGCTGTTCTACGCGGGAATGCACGAGCCACTGCGCACAAGGCACCACGTGAGGCGCCGCGCGACGCACAGGACGGAGAATCAACTACGTTATGATACCCCGGATCGTTACGGTTCCGAGTACATCGTCACGCTCCGCGCGTGGCATTTTTCTCCACTTAGCCCTCTTTCGGGGCGCCGGCGGTGGAGGCATCTTGCGCGGCGCCGTTGCGGCGGAGCCTGTCCGCCAGGCGCGCGTCCGGGGCCGCTTTGGCGTACCCCCTTCATCACAACCTTCGTTCGGTTCAGCCTTTCATGCCGCTTCGCCCGGAAGACGTCCAGCGTATCGCCCACCTGGCACGACTCGCGATCACCGACGAAGAGGCGCAGCACACGCTCGCCCAGCTCAACGATATCTTCGGGATGATCGAACGCATGCGCGCCGTCGACACCGAGGGCGTCGAACCGATGTCGCATCCGCTGGGAGGCACGCAGCGGCTGCGTGACGACGCGGTGACCGAAGTTCCCGATCGGGCCCGCAATCTCGTCAACGCGCCGGCACAACAGGATGGATTGTTCCTGGTGCCGCGTGTGCTCGAATAGCCCGATGAGCCCGGCGGCGAGGGGCCCCGGCCGCAGGCCGGGGATCGACGTAAGCGAATCGGGCTATGGCGCCGACAGCGCGATGGTGGGAGGTGCGCGATGGCTCGGAGGCGCCCGATGAGCCTGCGGCGAGGGACCCGTCACCTGACAGGTGACGAGATCGACGTAAGCGAGTCGGGCGATGGCGCCGACAGTGCAATGGTGGGACGTCGGTTGCCGGGAGGGGCCTTGTGAGCCTGCACCACGACTCGCTCGCGGTTCTTGCGCAGCGACTTGCTGCGCGTGAGTGCTCGGCGGTCGAACTCGCGCAGCACTACCTCGACCGGATCGCACGCCACGAAGGTTTGAACGCATTCCTCGACGTACGCCCGGACGTCACGCTCGCACAGGCGCGCGAGGCCGATGCGCGGCGCGCGCGCGGGGAGCACGGTGCACTGCTGGGCATCCCGGTCGCGCACAAGGACATCTTCGTCACGCGCGACTTCGCCTCGACCGCGGCGAGCCGCATGCTGTCGGGGTACATGAGCCCGTTCGACGCGACCGTCGTCGCGCGCCTGGGCCGGTCGGGCATGGTGACGCTGGGCAAGGTGAACTGCGACGAGTTCGCGATGGG
>JACMMK010000142.1 GCA_014379045.1 Burkholderiales bacterium | reverse complement strand
CGTGCGAGACGGCGCGCGAGGTGTTTGACCGGCAGCTCGCGGCTTGAACGAGCGATTGTGGGCCAATGTGGTCTGGGGTTTGCTTCTTCCGAAGCCTCCCCTTCAAGCTTCCCATCGCCGATACACGCAGGAGCGTGCTGCATGACCTCTAACCTCGTACTCGCTGCACTGTCGCTGACCACGACGTTCGCGCTCGTTTCGTTGCCGGCCACTGCACAGGAGTGGCCGCAGCGGCCTGCGCGGGTACTCGTGCCGTTCACCGCCGGTGGCAATACCGACAGCATCGCGCGCTTCGCTGCCGACTGGCTGACGCCGCGACTCGGGCAGAACGTGGTCGTCGACAACCGGCCGGGCGCGGGCGGCAGCATCGCGGCCGAGCTCGTGGCACGTGCGCTACCCGACGGATACACGTTGTTCATGGCGACACCGGCACAGTTCGCGATCCTGCCGGCGATGACCAAAATTTCATACGACCCGGTGCGTGACTTCGCGCCGATTTCGATCATCGGCACCAATCCGTTCGCGCTCGGGGTCAGCAACACGCTCCCCGTCAAATCGCTGAAGGAATTCGTCGAGTACGTCAAGGCGAGGCCAGGGGAGGTGCCGTACGCGTCGGCCGGCAATGGCGCGGTGAGTCACCTGTCGATGGCGCTGTTCCTGGCGCGCGCCGGTTTGAAGATGAATCACATCCCGTACAAGGGCGGTTCGGTCGCGGTCGCCGAGGTGCTCGGCGGACAGGTGCCGGCCTACTTCGGAAACCTCACCGAAATCGTGCCGCAGGCGCGGGCTGGAAAGCTGCGCGCGCTCGCCGTCTCGGGAGACAAGCGATCGAGCCAGATGCCCGACGTGCCGACCGTCGCCGAACAGGGCTTCCCCGGATTCCAGACCATCACCTGGAACGGCTTGACCGCGCCGGCGAAGACGCCGGCAGCGGTGATCAACAAGATTGCCGGCGAGATCGCGCTCGCCACGCGCGATCCGGCGTTCATCAAGCGCCTCGATTCGATCGGGGTCGATCCGCTGGGCAACTCACCGGCCGAGTTCGCCAAGGTGATCGACGCGTCGATCAAGCTGTGGGCCGAAGCGGTGAAGGTATCGGGCGCGAAGGTGGAGTAAGCGACGCGCATCGCCGCGCACGGGCGAACGCCCCGCGCCGCGCTGCAGATCTGCGGCGACGCGATAGCAGTCATCGGAGAAGGCAACGATGTTCGATATCCTGATCGCCGGGGGGCGCCTGATCGATCCGTCGCAGGCGCTCGATGGCGCCTTCGATCTGGCGATCGAGAACGGGCGGGTCGCGGCGATCGTGCCGCGCGGGCAGGCGGTGGTGGCAAACCAGCGCATCGAGGCGAGCGGCCGTCTGGTGATTCCCGGAATGATCGATACGCACGCGCACGTGTTCCAGCACGTGACCGGGCGCTTCGGGCTCGAAGCCGACCTGTGCGGCGTGTACTCCGGCGTGACGACGCTGATCGACCAGGGCGGCCCGTCGTGCATCACGCTGCCGGCGTTTCGCGAGTACGTGGTCGAGGCGAAGAAGTCGCGCGTGTACTCCTACCTGTCGACCTATCTGGTCGGTGGCCTCGAAGGACACTTCTACCCGTCGCTGTATCGGCCCGACTGCATCGATGTCGCAGCGACGGTCAAGTCCGCGCTCGCCAACGCCGATATCGTCAAGGGATTCAAGGCGCACGCCGAGGTCGGCGGGATCGCGCGCTGGGGCCTGGATGTGATGCGCCGCTGTGCCGAGATCGGTCGTGCTGCGGACAGGCCGCTCTACATCCATTTCGGCCAGCTCTGGCCGATGCCCGGCCGCGACGAACCGGCGCGCGATCGCGAGCACGATGCCGATACGGTGCTCGAAGCGGTGGTGCCGCTGTTGAAGGCGGGCGACATCCTGGCCCACCCGTTCACGCGACACCCGGGCGGGTTCGTCGACCGCGCGGGCCGCGTCCATCCGGTAGTGCGCGATGCGCTCGCCGCTGGTCTGAAGATCGACGTGGGCCATGGATCGCACTTCAGCTTCAGGATGGCGCGCATCGCGCTGGCAGCCGGAATCGTTCCGCACACGCTCGGCGCCGACATGCACGGCTACAACACGCCGGCGCCGCAGCCGCCGGGCACGCCCGACGCGCACGCCGATGTCGATCACATGTTCTTCGGCAAGCAGCGCTTCTCGCTGGCCTCGACGATGACTTCGATGCTGGCACTCGGCGTGCCGCTCGCCGATGTGGTGCGGATGGTCACCTGCAACCCGGTCGAGATTTTCGGCCTGCCCGCGGAACTGGGTTCGCTACGGCCGGGCAACCCTGCCGACGTCAGCGTGCTGTTCGAAGACCACGGGCGATTTCCGCTCACCGACAACGAGGGCACGACCGTGGTGACGCAGTGTCTGCTGCGACCGGCGTTCTGTCTGCTCGACGGGGTTCGGTACGACGCGAGTGCGGCGATACTTCCGCGCTTCGACAGACTGGCTGCGTAAGCCGGCGCGCCCGCGCGCAGTGGATGGACAGGGTAGCGCCGCGCGCTCGACCGTCGTGCGCGGGCGATCGGATCAGAACGGTACGGCGATCGCTTCGAACGCCGCTTCGCTGTTGACCAGATCGACGCGCTTGCGCACGATGCGCAGCGCCCCTTCGACATCACGCAGCCAGTGGCGCTGGCGGCCGGCAAACATGCGCTGCTGGTCGAGACGATACTCGACCATGACGAACGACGAGTGCACCAGCATGTCGCTTGCGGGAAGTTCCGGCGTCGGCCCCGCGCTGACCGCTTCCACTTCGATGTTGCCGACCACGTGCACGGTGCGCGACGGCGGCGTCTGCACGTGGATCAGCGGGTGTTCGAGCCGGTCGATGCGTGTGCGCATCAATTCCAGGTCGTCGTAGAACAGCGAGGCCTGGCCGAACGGTGTGGTCTGATCGGCGGCCGCCGGCACCCAGTACGCGCCGTCCTCGGTATACAGGGCCATCCACTCGCGAAAGCGACGCTCGTCGAGCAGTCTGGCTTCGGCGAAAACGAACGCTTCGATGGCGCTGCGATCGATGGCCGCGCTCATCGTCCCGCTCCGCCGTCCGGGATCGAAGGATTGCGGTGGACGATGAATGAGCCCGACTCGGTTACGTCGATCCCGTCACCTGTCAGGTGACGGGTCCCTCGCCGCGCGCCTCGCGGGCTCATGCCACACGCATGTAATCGAGCCACGCGCGGAACTGTCCGCGCACCACCAACTCGTCGGTCGCCATCGCGCGCATGACAGTGGGCGGGGTGCCCGCCGCCGTGGCTATGCTCTCCGGCGCATCGACCGGTTCTTCCCGACCCAACCCGCGCGAGATGTCGACCCATTCGGTCTGCCGGCTGCGCAGACCCGTCTGCGCGCGACCGAACGCCTCCAGGTCGTCCGACTGCACGAACGATGCAGCGGCATGCGTGACGTTGAGCAGGCGCGTGTTGCGCGCGTTCATCGCCTCGGGCGCCCCGATCAGCCGGACCGGATAGATGTTGACCTCGGTCAGGTCGACCGCGAGCGGCTTGATCACGCGAATGTGCATGTTCAGGCCCATGAACGAGGCGTTCGGGTAGAGCAGCGAGTTGTGCATCCGCGGCGTGAGGATCTTTTCCGCGCGCTCGGCGCCGACACTGGAAATCAACGCGTGGCGATACTCGTCGTACACCGCGCTCGAGCGGCCGCTCTCGTTCAACTCGGTGTTGCTGGTCCAGCCATGACCGTAGCCGACCGCATAGCTGCGGCGCTGCTTCCACTGCGACGCGGTACGCTGGCCGTCGACGACCTTCGCACCTTCGTCGTCGCCCTCGCGGCGGGAGAACTGCACGCCCTTGCGATTGACTGTCGACGCGTGGCTGAACGGCACATGATAGGAGTCGACCAGGTTCTCGGTCTGCATCTTCCAGTTGCCGCGGAAGATATAGCGGTGCATGCCGGCATCGAGCGCGATCTCGCCCCCTGGGGCACGGTCGACGATGTCGTCGATGTTCTCGCGCATCGGCGCGATCCAGTCGTCGAACGCGATTCCCGTCGGGGAGAGGCTCGCGAACACGAAGCCGCGATAGACGCCGATGCGGGGCGCCTTGGCGAGATTGAAGTCGCACAGACGAAATCCGGGTGCGCAGCCCTCGTCGACCGGCACGCGCAGCAGCGTGCCATCCGGATCGAAGGTCCAGCCGTGATACAGGCAGACCAGACGCGGCCGGTTGCCCTGACGTTCGGCGACCAGCTTGACGCCGCGATGGGTGCAGCGGTTCAGCACGACGCGCACCGAGCCGTCGTGATGGCGCGTCATCAGCACCGGCTGGCGTCCGAGATCGGTAGTGATGAAGTCGCCCGGCTTCGGTACCTGGGTCGCATGCCCGACGAACAGCCACGCGCGGCCGAACAGCCGTTCCATCTCGAGCTCGAAGATCTCCGGGTCGGTGTAGACGCGGCGGTGGACCCGACCGGGCTCGACCAGCGCCTCGATGCCTCTAGAATTCAGCGAACCGTCCGGCATGATCGTTCCTTGGTGTACGGAGGGTGCGTCGAGGGGAAAATGCTCGACGAATGCAATCGAGCGTAATGGACCCTCGGGCGAGACGTCAATCGAGGTAATGCCGTTTGTCAGTGCCGTTGCGGAATGCTAGCCGCGAAAGCGCGCGCGCGCGTCGCTTGCTTATGGGCGCCTGCGGCAGGAAACTTGCTTGTCTGTGACAACACTGTTCGGTTGTCGATCAGGCTTTTCCACAAGGAGTGGTTTCATGTCCCGCATATCCCGCAACGACGCTCCCCCTTCGCTATTCCGTACTCCGCCGGGGCCAAGGCCGTTGCCCGCCGCGCTGATTCGCGCGTTCGGTGTCGCGGTCGCTGCATTGTTGGCGCCGTCATTGGCGCTGGCACAGTCCTCCGGCACCTATCCGGTTCGCCCGATCCGGCTGGTCGTGCCGTTCGCCCCCGGGGGCCCTGCCGACATCATCGCGCGCTCGATCAGCCCGAGAATGGGCGAACTGCTCGGCCAGACGCTCATCCTCGAGAACCGCGGCGGCGCCGGCGGGTCGATCGGCAGCGAGGTGGTCGCGCGCGCAGCCCCCGACGGCTACACGCTGTGTCTGGCCAGCCAGAGCAGCTTCGTGTTCGCGCCCTGGCTCTACAACAAGTTCCCGTACGATTCGGTCAAAGACTTCACGCCGATCTCGACTGTCGTGATCACGCCGTTCGTGATCGCGATCAATCCGCGTGTGCCGGCGAAGAGCGTCGCCGACCTGCTCCGGCTCGGCAAGGGCAAGCAGGGGTTCCTGACCTTCGGTTCGTCAGGCCCCGGTTCGACGTCGCACATCGGCGGTGAGTTGCTGCAGGCCGCAACGGGACTGTCGCTGCTGCACGTGCCGTACAAGGGCACGGGTCCATCGATCGCGGCCGTCGTCGCGGGCGAGATCGACATGATGGTCGCGGACCTGGGGCCGGTCATCCAGCACGCGAAGGATGGACGATTGCGCATGCTCGCGGCCGTGGGCAGCCGGCGCACCGCGGCGGCACCCGACCTGCCGACGCTCAATGAAACCGGGCTTCGGATGCAGGCACTCGACGGACGCTTCGGCATCATGGGGCCGGCCGGACTGTCGAAGGACATCGTCACGCGGTTGCATTCGGTCATCGTGCAGACGATCAAGACCCCCGACGTGCGCCAGCGATTCGAAACACTCGGGTACGATCCGGTCGGCGACACGCCAGAGCAGTACGCGCAGTCGGTACGCACCGAGCTCGAGATTTTCGGCAAGATCATCCGCAATGCAGGTATCAAGCCCGAATAACGCTGCGCAGGCACGAACGACACGGCATGACATCGATCGCTACACCGCGGGAGCACGCTTGAGCAGGATCGTTTCGGTCGAAACGATCCTCGTGCAACTGCCGACCCGGCGCGAGCATCGATGGACCGGGCTCACCGAATCTATCGGCCGCTATGTGCTGACCCGCATGACCGACGACGACGGCGTCGTCGGTTGGGGCGAGGCGCCGGCGCTGAAGGATTGGGGCGGCGAGTTCGGCCGCTACTTCGGCGAGTCGGCATCGATCGTGTCGCTGGTCATCGAGCGTTATCTGGCGCCGGCCGTCGTGGGGCTCGCGCCGGGCAATTTCGCCGAACTGCATCAGCGCATGGACGCCATCGTCAAGGGGTATCCGTACGCGAAAGCAGCGGTCGAGTTCGCCGCCTACGATCTGGCTGCACGGCGGCTGGGCGTGCCGGTGCATGCGCTGCTCGGCGGCGCGTCGCGGATGCGGGTGCCGGTCACCCACTCTATCGGCCTGATCGGCATCGAGGAGGCCGAACGCGAAGCGGCACAGGTCGCGGCCGAGGGCATCCGGACGATCAAGATCAAGGTCGGCGTCGATCCGGCGCGCGACATCGACATCGTGCGCGCGATACGTGCAGCCGCGGGGCCTGCGGTCGAATTGTGCGTCGACGCGAACGAAGGCTACGCGTCACCGGGCGAGGCGATCCGCACGCTGCGCGCGATGGAAACCTTCGGCATCAAGTACGCCGAGCAGCCGGTGATGGGCATCGAGCGCATCTCGCAGGTGGCGCGCGCGATCGACACGCCGGTGATGGCCGACGAAAGTGCCTGGAACGCGCACGACGCGATCCAGATCATCGCCGAGGGCGCGGTGCAGATCGTGTCGATCTACACGACCAAGCCGGGCGGGCTGTATCGCGCGATGGAGGTGGCAGCGGTGTGCCGGGCCGCGGGCATCCTGTGCAACGTCAACGGTTCGGTCGAGACGGGCGTGGGCAACCTCGCGAACATCCATCTCGCGGCAGCGGCGCCGGCGGTGACGCTGTCCTGCGTGGTACCGGTATCGACGCCGGCGCAGGACCAGCACGGACAGATCGGGGGCATCTACTACAACGACGATCTGCTGGTGAGCGCGATGCAGCTCGTCGAGGGTTCGATCGAAGTGCCGGCGGGCCCGGGCATGGGCATCGACGTCGATCCGGCGAAGATCGAGCGCTACCGGGTGCGCGAATGAATCGGGGAGCCGGAAGATGAAGACACGTGGCGCATGTGAAACAGCGGGACCGAAGCCGTGAGACCTGAAATCGTCGCGCGGCTCGTGGCCGCGATGAAACCTGCCGGCCTCGACGCCGTGGTGACCGTGTCACCCGAGAATTTCGGCTGGCTGAACGGCTTCGTCGTACCGTCGCAGCCGTTGATGCGTCACCGGCATGCAATGAGCGTGGTGACCGCAGATGGCCGTAATGCGCTGCTCGCGGTCGACATGGAAGCGACGACGGTGCAGACCCGCGCGCCCGACATGCCGGTGCGCATCTGGGCCGAGTTCACCGATTCGTCGATGGTGGCGCTCGCGCAGTCGCTGACTGAACTCGGGCTTGCGTCGGGACGGGTCGGCATCGAGATGGATTACCTGCCCGCGGGGGACTACGCGGCACTGCTGCGCGCGCTGCCCGAGGCACGCTTCGACGCGTGCGAAGCGATGCTCGCGAAGCTGCGCCAGTCGAAGACGCAGGAAGAGATTGCACTGATGCGGCGACTGTCGCGCATCGCCGATCAGTCGATCACCGATGCGCTCGCCAGCGTGCATCCGGGCGACACTGAGATGGACATCGCCGCAGCACTGACGCGTAACCTCTACGCGCTCGGCGCCGAGCAGTTCAAGTTGATGATCGTCGCCACCGGTGAGCGCAGTCAGTTGCCGAATGTCGGCCCGACTGCGCGTCGGCTGCAGGCCGCCGACGTCTGCCGCGTGGAGATTTTCTCGGTGATCGGCGGTTACCAGGCAGGCGTGTGCCGCACCGCGGTGGTCGAGCGCGCACCGCCGCAGGCAGAACGAATCTGGCAACACCTCGTCGAATGCAAGTACGCGTTGCTCGACATGATCAAGCCGGGGGCCAGCTGCCGCGAGGTCTATCGCGCATTCATCGCCAGACTCACGCAGCTCGACCTCGCGCCGATCTCGTTCGTCGGGCACGGCATCGGGCTCCATCTGCACGAAGAGCCGTATCTCGGCAACAACCCGATCATCGGCGGTACCCAAGACCAGCTGATCGAGGCCGACATGGTGTTCAGCATCGAGCCGCTGTGCTATCGCACCGGGTTCGGCTACGGCATGCAGTTGAAGGACATGATTCGGGTGACTGCGAGCGGTTGTGAGCTGTTGTCGGATTATGCCGATACGGATCGGTTGCAGGTGGTGCGGTGAATCTGGCGGTGCCCGGGATGCGCGGCACCCGTTCCGATATCCCCTTGCCGTTGCGCACCTCGCGGCGCCACCGCTGTTCGGAGGCCGTGAAGCGGTATGTCGCTACCGGGCGGCGACAATGGGCGTTTCATTCACCCGCCAGCCGCGCGCGCTCAATTCCTGTTTCGCCCGCTTCGATGCGGTGCCGGAGAGCAGCAGCGAGCGTTCCGAGCCCTTGAGGTCAGTCCGCCGCGCGAAGTCCTCGGCCGGCTGCACCCAAGCGATGTAATCGAGCGGTGCGGGTACGACGAGTTTGCCATCGCGCGTCTGGGCGGCGATGACGTTTTCGGCGCTGCGTAGTGCCGTGATCGGCGCAACGCTGCGGCTGTATTGCGCGACCATGACCAAGGAGTTGATGACATAGCGTGCTTCGATCTCCGACGCGGCGCGGCCTGCGAACGCGACGATTTCTCCGCGACCACTTGCGCCGCGCAGCGATTCGAGCGCGAGCACCAGCGCGGTCTGGAGCGTCGGGCTGAAGTAGCGGTTGCGAAACAGGGTGCGCACCGGCAGTCCTTCAATTCCCATGGCTGTGAGCTTGCGCTCGTTGGCCTTTTCGAGATCGATCGGCGAAAGCTGGTAGGCCTGAAGCTGGGCCGTGCTGTTCGTCTCGTTCGCGTACTGGAGCGGTGTCGAGACCGCGCCGATCGCGAGGTCGACCGGCAAGCTTCCCGCGAAACTCGCTGAAGCGACGCGGCCCAGCTTGTCCGCGAGGGCCGCATTCGAGGTGTAGGGGTCGATGTTGAGACGCTTCGCCCATTCGCGCCGCGCTGCGTTGTAGCCGAGCGGATCTCCGGTGAACAAGCGCGGCTGGGCCGTGCCTGCTTCAGGTGCGACCCGATTAAGTGCGACGCCCTTCTTGCCCGGGTCCGCGTCGGAAGCCATATCGCCGACACGCGTAGCCGCCGAACCGACGATCCGACCAACGCGGCCGGCCATGATGCCCAGACCGGAAACCATGTTGCCCGTGGTCTCCACCGGATCCTGAATGAACTGCCCTACCGTCTGCACCGGAGCAGCAAGCGCCTTAGCAGCGGCCTTCGTGAACTCGTCGGTTCTGCTCACGCTGTCGAGCTGAACGAACGCCGGCAGCTCGGACACGCGGATCGCGAGCATCTCGACGCCGCGTGCTTCCCATGTGCCATGTTTTGAACGGATCGTGAAGCGCGGCAGGCCGAGCTCCACAGATACATTCTCGTCCACCGTATGAAGCGGGCCATTCAGCAACGCGGCCGGTGCGAACTGCGAGGCCTTGAAGTCGCGGGCGGATTCGTACTGCTGCGCGCCGGCGGAAGCGGCGATGCTGAAAGCGAGGACTGCGACGATATGCTTCACGATTTCTCCTTGCCGGTTGCGGCAAAAATGATTCGTGAGCATCGTGCGCGCATACCCGGGGCGTAGCTATTGGACCTTGGGCCCACGTAGTGCAACGCTGGCGGCCAGCGTCTTCACGGGCGCATGTTGACAGGCGGGTACGCGATTGCGCGCACGAGGAAAAGTCTACCGCCTGAACACAGGCGGCGAAGCGACGCCAGGCTGCTCCTTGTGCCAGCGATCTCCGACTCGCCCCTTCAACTGGCTGCCGTACCGGCGATCGGGTGGATGTTGCTTCGCACGTCCCTATTTGGCGAAATTGACCTCGACCACGCCGACGCCGAGTGTCAGGGCGACGCCCTCGGTCTTCGAACGCACGCTGATCACGACCCCTTTGCCATTCTCGAACGTCGAGGCACCCCTGCCCTTTACCGCAGTTACGCCTGCGGTGACCGCCGAATAGGTGCCGGTGAAGTCTTCGGCCTTGGTCAGGAAATACACGTTTCCGGTCGCGCTCACCTTGTTGATTCCGACGCCTCCGGCGCTCGCACCTCTGAGAGTGAACGGATACGTCTTGCCCTGGAAGTTCAACACGCCTCTGCCGCGTGCGCCGCCCAGGATCAGACGAATCTGTTCCGCCTCGACCTCGATGGTGCCGCTCGGCTTGGCATTGTTGATGTCCTCGGCGGTACGCTGGGACTTCGACTTATCCTCGGCGGCGATGGCGGGCGTGAAGGCGGCGGCGAGCGTGAGGGACAGGGCGGCTGCGATGATCTGTTTCTGCATGATCTTTCTCCTTGGTGTGTCGCTCATGAAAAGCGCTTGAAACTCGAAAGTGAGGTGATGCTTCACTTCGGAAACAGGAAAGTCACTAACAGGCGGTATCCGAAGCCTTGAGGGCCACCGTCGGGACTGTCGGCCCAATAACGAATGCCGCCGCCGATGCTGACCGGCCGCTTTCCGAATCTCATCAACTTGCTCGCGGAAACGTTGATCGGCACCGACCACTGCTCTGCCTTCCAGTCGTACGTCGATTCGGTGTTCAACGAGAACGTCCATGTGTCCCGCGTCGTGTACGAGACGAACGGCTGAAAGAATGTGGCATTGATATCGCGCCGCGCGTCATCGCCGGCGACTGACCAGATGTGATTTCCCAGTGCGCCAAAAGTCCATGGACCCTGCTGCTTCAACGCCACGGCGGTCGGTCCGAGACCCCATTTCTCGCCGCCGAGCCGGTCATTCGTCGCCGTTGGCAGAAGCAACACCGGCCCTATCCCCCAGATCACGCCACCTGACGTCGGCTTCTGCGGCGAGAAGAACAGGCTCTGCACGATGTCGCCGACGCCCGTCTGGCTGCCGGAGGCGGGCGCGATGCTGTTCTGATTCGTGATCGGCACGATGGTGCGCGAGATCAGGTTCCATTCGGCGTTGAGCGTGATTGGGATGACGGGTTGCACGTTGAGCGTGTACCGGTCCCCGTCGGCCGGACCGATCTTGCGGTCGTAGTTCATTTGCAGCGGGACGCTGATCAGCGAGGCGATCGGGTTCGCGAGTTTCTTGGCGAGATCCTGGTCGCCTTCGGCGGCGTGTGCCGCTACCGCGCAGGCTGATGCAGCGAGCAGGGCGAGCGTCCGGGTCATCGATACTTCTCCATATCGTTCAGCGTCGTGTCGCGAGCAAGGTACTGCCTGCGTGCACTGCCGATCAGTGGACCTTGGTCCAATGCGCTCAGAAGCGGATGCCGAGGCCGAGATAGATGCCGCTCGTCTGCATGTCGTAGACGACGTTGTCCTTGTCGTAGTCCACGTTGAGGATGCGATAGCCGGCCTTGACCGACATCGAGCGTGAGATCGCGTAGTCGACGCCGGCGATCACCTGCCATGTGAACTCTGATCCCGCGCCGAAGCCGCCGATGTCCGCGTAGCCGGTCAGCGACCAGCGGTCTGCGATGCGGTGATTCACGCGCACACCGACGATGGGATCGAACCAATCGCGGCTGCCGTTGCGGTTCGCGATGCCGGTCGCGCCGAACAGGGTCGCCACGATGTCGGCTTCGATATTGACGTTCGTGTAGCGCACGCCGCCGAGCACGTCCAGTTTGGTCGGGCCTTCAAGGATGCGATACGCCGCAGCGGCGGTCAGGGTCGTCTGCTCGAGGTCGAGGTTGGCCGACGCGGTCAGGGTCGCGCCGACCGGTCCCGGGCCGGTCCTTCTCGCAGTTCCGGAAGTCGACAGCTTGATGTACATGCCATCGAACAGGAAACCCCAGCGGCCCTTGCGCGCTTCGAACGCGCCCATTGCCGCGAAGTCGAGGTTGGACAGAATGTCATCGAAGCCGACGTCGACCGACGTACTGGGCAGGGTACCGATCTGCGTGTCTCCCTTCAGGCCGGCGGCCCAGAGGTAAGGCGTCACTTCGAAGCTCCACGGATCCGTCACGGGCGCGTTGCTCTGGGCATGGGCGCAGGGTGCTGCCGCGAGTGCGCCTGCAGCGAGCAGCCGGAACAGGCTTTTCTGTGAAGTCACCGGGAAACTCCTTTGGAGCGCGAGGTGGCGAACTGTGCCGCCGCGATCCGCGTGCGCCCATTGGACCAAGGTCCACCCCCCGTGCTGCACACGTGGGACCAAGGTCCAATGGACCCTCGCGCGTGCACGCGGGCAGCATCGCCTTGGGATTCGTGGTCCAACGGGCCGAGCTTGCTTTAGCAAACATCGAACGGCAAACGCATTAAAGGAGAAACACATGAGCACTGACGACAAGCTGCAGCGATCGGTTCTGCCTATTCCTGACGTGCAGAACCACGAGCTGACCACGTACGATGCGAAGGATGCCGATACGAAGTTTGCGCCCATCGTCCCGTTGCGCCCGCCGAAAGGCGCGCCCAATGTGCTCGTCATACTTCTCGACGATGTAGGTTTCGCCGCGTCGAGCGCCTTCGGCGGTGTGATCCACACGCCCACGGCGGAGCGTCTTGCCGGCAACGGACTCAAGTTCAGTCGCTTTCACACGACCGCGCTATGCTCACCGACGCGCCAGGCGCTGTTGACCGGACGCAACCACCACTCCGTCAACATGGGCGGCATCTGCGAGATAGCCACGTCGGCGCCGGGTTATACCTCGGTGCTGCCGAAGAACAAGCAGCCGCTCGCGGAGATCCTGAAGCTGAACGGCTATTCGACTGCGCAGTTCGGCAAGTGCCACGAGGTGCCCGTCTGGGAGACGAGCCCGATGGGCCCGTTCAACCAGTGGCCGACGGGTGGCGGCGGCTTCGAATACTTCTACGGCTTCATCGGCGGCGAGACCAACCATTGGTATCCCGCGATCTACGAAGGTACGACGGCGATCGAGCCTGAGAAGACGCCCGAAGAGGGTTACCACTTCACCGAGGACATGACCGACAAGGCCATCGCCTGGGTCCGCCAACAGCGCTCGTTGATGGCCGACAAGCCCTTCTTCATGTACTACGCCCCCG
>JACMMK010000141.1 GCA_014379045.1 Burkholderiales bacterium | reverse complement strand
TCGCCGACACCGACGGGCTCACCGTCAGCATGCGCGTGCCGCACGCCGGCCGCGAGCTCGCCGGGCTGCTGCGTGCGCTCGATCGCGACATGATCGCGCTCGACTCGATCGAGGTGCGACGGCCCACGCTGGACGACGTGTTCCTCACCGTGACCGGCCGCTCGCTGCGAGAGGACGCCGCCTGATGTCCTTGATTCCTACGACCCCTGCTCCCTCACTGGTGCTCCGCACCACGAACGGCAACTTCGCCCGCGAGACCTGGATCGTCTTCTACCGCCAGCTGCGCATCGCGCTGCGCAATCCGGCGTGGGTGATCATCGGGCTGGTGCAGCCGATCCTCTACCTGGCTCTGTTCGGCCCGCTGCTCGAGCCGCTCGCCAGCTCGTTCGGCACCGACAACGCGTACACGATCTTCGTACCCGGCCTGCTCGTGCAACTCGGCATCTTCGGCGCGCTGTTCGCCGGGTTCGGTCTGGTAGCGGAGTGGCGCGCGGGCGTGATCGAAGCCGAGCGCGTGACCCCGGCGAGCCGCACCGCGCTGCTGCTGGGCCGCATCCTGCGTGACGTCCTGCAGCTGCTGGTGCAGGGGATCGTGCTGATCGCCCTCGGCTACGCCTTCGGACTTCGCGCGTCGATCGCCGGGATGCTGTACGGGCTGCTGCTGACCCTCCTGCTGGGCGCGTCCTGCGCTGCGGGCTCGAACGCCCTCGCCCTGATCACGAAGAGCGAGGACGTGATGGCGCCGCTCATCAACTCGATCGCGCTGCCGATCCTGCTGCTGTCGGGGATCCTGCTGCCGATGACGCTGGCGCCGCAGTGGCTCCAGACGGTGAGCGACTTCGTGCCGATCAAGCACATCGTCGATGCCATCCGTGCCGCGTTCGTCGGCGACTTCGGCGAGCCGATTCTCTGGGGAACGGTCTGGAGTGTCGTGATCTTCGTGGTGCTGATGTTCGTGGGCACGCGCACCTTCCGGAAGGAGAACGCGTAGCGATGCCCGGCAAGATCGACCTCAAGCGCGACGAGAGGCAGTACTACTCGGCGCCGACCGACCGGTTCGTCGAGGTCGACGTGCCGCAGATGTCCTTTTTTCAGATCGACGGCGCCGGGTCACCCGAGTCGGAGGCGTACGCCCGCGCGGTCGAGGCGCTCTACGCGCTGAGCTACCCCGTCAAGTTCGCGAGCAAGAACCTCCTCGGGCGCGACTATGTGGTGTGCCCTCTCGAGGGTCTGTGGTGGTCGGACCGTCTGCAGTCCTTCGCCGATCGTGACAAGGACGAATGGCTCTGGACGATGATGATCCGGCAGCCGGAGTGGGTGACCGCCGAGCTGGTCGACTCGGTCCGCGAGAAGGCGACCGCCAAGGCGGCAGCCGTCGCCGACGTGCGGCTGACCGGGTTCACCGAGGGGCTCAGCGTGCAGATCCTGCACCTGGGCAGCTTCGAGGACGAGACGCCGACCATCGCGCGACTGCATGATGAGTACCTGCCCGCGAACGGTCTGGCCGAGACCGGCCACCACCACGAGATCTACTTCAGCGACCCGCGCACGTCTGCGCCGGACAAGCTGAGGACGCTCATCCGGCAGCCGGTCACCCGCGGCTAGCAACTAGCGCCAGCGAAGCGCGCGACCGCGTCGTGCGCTGCAGCG
>JACMMK010000010.1 GCA_014379045.1 Burkholderiales bacterium | reverse complement strand
TCCGCCTCCGTCGCCGCCGCCATCACCGCCCCCGTCGCTGCCGAACCCGTCGGTGGTGCCGTCGAGCGACGTGTCCTGGAAATCTTCCGCAGTCCAGCTACGGTCGTGTTCGAAGGTCCAACCGCCGCCGTTGTCGTCGCGTCGTGCCGCTTTGCGCTTTCTGGTGAAGTCGTCGGTGAAGTAGTAGAAGCCGCCGTCGATCTTCAGCTTGCTGTCGAGAGCGAACAGCAGCGGCAGTCGCGTCGGCTTGCGCGGGTTGATCGTCTCCTCGCGACACGCGTGCCACCAGCAACGTCGAAGCGCGGCGTTGCGCTCGGCGCCCTCGCTGCCCGGATGCGCCGTGAGCGCGCTGGGGGGCGTCTGCGGCAGCAAGCGACCGAAGGCCTGCTCGCAATACCGCCCGTAAGCCACACGCTGGTTCGCGAACAGGCGCCACAGTTCGCCGACCGATCTGGACGGCATCGCAACTGCGTTGCGTCCGGCCTTGACCTGGGCCAGGAAAAACTTGCGCAGTCCGCGCGCAACGAGTTGCCGGTCCTTCAGCGCGAGTGCCGGAAACGTGATCGCCAACGCGTCGAGCAGATCTCCCGGCAACGGCGACTCGCGAATGAATGCCTCGCGCTTGCGTCGTTGCAGCATCGACAGCACGATCACCAGCGCGATCACGAGGCCGAGAATGACGCCGATCGACAGGCCTGTCATCGCGGGCCAAGCGCGCAATCGGCCGCGTCCGGCCGCGGCGGTCGCGCGGACCACGCGCAAATTAGGGGGCAATGCAAGCCGCGACGGAGAGGACTGGACCAGGGAATCGAACGCATCACAGCCGAAGTAAAACATGGATCGACGGCAGGCTCGCGGTCGGATGCCACGGTCGCATCGCGGCCGCCGCAGCGGTGGCGGGTATACTTCGCGACCTGAGCGCGCACGTTGGAACGCAGCTTTCGCAGGTGATGTCGATGCGAGACGTTGCGCCCGAACTCGACGCGCATCCCTGCGCCCCCCCTCTGCTGCGGCGCTTTACCTCGCCCTCCGATCTCAATGACCGACCTAGTCTCCTTCTGGATCAACGGCGCCCGGCATACCGCACGCAGCCCACGCACCGCAGACGTGACCAACCCCGCGACCGGACAGACCGTGCGGCGGGTCGCGCTCGGTGACGAAGCCGACGTTGATCGTGCGGTGCGCGCGGCGGGCGCCGCGTTCCCCGCGTGGAGCGCGACGCCCGCGTTGCGCCGCTCACGCATCATGGCGCGGCTCAAGGAACTGATCGAGACGCATCGCGACGAGCTCGCACGATTGATCACCGAAGAGCACGGCAAGACCTTGCCCGACGCGCTCGGCGAAGTGCAACGCGGCCTCGAGGTCGTCGAATTCGCGAGCGGCGTGCCGCACCTTCAGAAGGGCGAGCATGCCGAGGACGTCGGGCGCGGGATCGATTGCCATTCGCGCCTGCAGGCGCTCGGCGTGTGTGCCGGCATTACCCCGTTCAACTTCCCGGTGATGGTGCCGTGCTGGATGTTTCCGGTGGCGATCGCCTGCGGCAACACCTTCGTGCTCAAACCCTCCGAAAAAGACCCCTCGGCGAGCATGCGGCTGGCGGAGCTGTGCAAGGAAGCGGGTCTGCCCGATGGCGTGTTCAACGTCGTCCACGGCGACAAGGTCGCGGTCGATGCGTTGCTTGCGCACCCGCTCGTGAAAGCGGTCTCCTTCGTGGGCTCGACACCGATCGCGAAGTACGTTTACGAAACCGCCGCGCGCGGCGGCAAGCGGGTGCAGGCGCTCGGCGGCGCGAAGAACCACGCGGTAGTGATGCCCGACGCCGATCTGGACTTCGCCGCCGATGCGATCGCCGGCGCCGGGTACGGCTCCGCCGGGGAGCGTTGCATGGCGATCTCGGCCGTCGTCGCGGTGGGTGAGATCGGCGACGCGCTGGTGCAAAAGATCGCCAGCATCGGCGCCGCGTACAAGGTCGCGGGCGGTGAGGCGCCCGGCGCGGACATGGGGCCGCTGATATCGAAGGCGCATCGCGACAAGGTCGCCGGCTATGTCGACAGCGGCGAGGCCGAGGGCGCGGCGCTGGTGCTCGACGGGCGCGGCCTGTCGGTGGCGGGAAACGAGCAGGGGTTCTTCCTCGGTCCGACGCTGTTCGATCATGTGGGTCCCGAGATGTCGATCTACCGCGACGAGATCTTCGGTCCGGTACTTTCCGTGGTGCGCGTCGACACGCTCGACGAGGCGATTGCGCTGGTCAACCGCAACGCCTACGGTAACGGCACCGCGATCTTCACCGCCTCCGGGGGTGCGGCACGCAAGTTCCAGAACGAGATCGAGGTGGGCATGGTCGGCGTCAACGTGCCGATTCCGGTGCCGATGGCGTTCTTCTCGTTCGGCGGCTGGAAGCAGTCGCTGTTCGGCGATCTGCATGTGCACGGCATGGAAGGTGTCGCCTTCTACACCCGCACCAAGGTGATCACCGAGCGCTGGCCGTCCGCCGCGATGCCGGCGTCGAGCGCGCGCTCGACGGTGATGCCGACGCATGGCTGACTGCGCTGACGGGCGCCAGCGTTAGAATGGGGTCTGGTGTCGCGCGCTACCGGCCGAGCCGGTGGCATCGGGCACTGTGCTGCACACTGATCGGCAGGCGGATTGCGCGACACCGTGCTGCAGGCAAACGCTGATGCGCGGTTGCACCACCAAGGGGGCGAATCATGAAAAAGTTGCTGGTGGCGGTCGACGGCTCTGATTGTTCGGGGCGCGCGGTGGCCTGGGCCATCGACACGGTGCAGGCGATGAAGTCGCCATCCGAGATTCATCTGGTGACCGTGCAATCCGCGTTCAGCTGGGGCGAGGTGCGCCGGTTCGTGTCCGCTGAAGCGATCGAGGGGCATCAGCGCGAGGAAGGCGACAAGGCGCTGGCCGCGGGCCGTGCGCAACTCGCGCAGGCGAACGTGCCGTTCGTCGCGCATATCCTGGTCGGTCAGCTCGCGCACTCGATCGTCGACTTCGCTGCACAGAACGACTGCGCGATCGTGATGGGAACCCGCGGACTCGGCGGGGTTTCGGAAATGATTCTCGGATCGGTCGCGAGCCAGGTGATCCACCTGTCGACGGTGCCGGTCACGTTGGTCAAGTAGAGCGCACGTCGACGTCGCCCATGGCATCACGCAAGCCCCGGGTCGACCCGCTGACCGAGAGTGAACTCGACGAGCTCGACCGCTTTCTCCTGTCGAGTGCGACGCCGGAAGACTCGATGGACCTCGAGGAACTCGACGGCTTCATCACCGGCCTCGTGGTCAGTCCCGATCAGGTGGCGGCGAGCGAATGGCTGTCGCTGGTCTGGGGCGATACCGAGGCGGGACGGCGTCCGGTCCGATTCGACTCGGCCGTGCATTGCCGACGCATGCTCGAGTTGTTCGAACGCCATTGGGCGACGATCGCCTGGACGTTGCACGCGGGGACGCCGCCGATGCCGATCCTGTTCGACTACGCGGCCCCCGGTCAGCGCAGCGCAGCCGACGCCGCGCTCGAGCTGGTCGCCGGCAGCACCTGGTCGATCGGCTTCATGCGCGCGATCGGGCTGCACGCCGATGCCTGGCAGGACGCGTTCGACGACGACGACGCGGCGCAGGCGCTGACGCCGATCGTCACCCTCGCGCATGCCGACGACCGCGAGATCGTCGAGCGGCCGCTGGCAGCGGCGCAGGTCGACACGCTGGTCGACAGCCTGCCCGAGAGCACGCTAGAGCTCTACCAGTTCTTCCACGGCGGCGAGCACTCGGCCACGCGGGTCGCGGTGCGCAAGCCGCCGAAACTGAAGGCGGGCGATCCGTGTCCGTGCTGTAGCGGCCTGAAGTTTTCGGCGTGCTGTGGTGCGAACGCCTCGCCGAATTGAACGCACTGCTGCGCGGTCGACCGTGAGCGTTTTCGGCGTGCCGGTCGAGTTTCTGCTGTTCGCGGCCACGCTCCTTAGCGTCGCGCTGTTCCACGCGCATACGTTGAAAGTCGCGCTTGCGGGTCTGGCAGTGATCACCGCCTACAAGCTCGGCTTTGCCACGTTTGCGCACGGCACGGGGCTGGCCGGGCTCGGTGCCCACCTGCGCGACGAATGGGTGCTGATCGTCAACCTGCTGCTGCTGCTGGTGGGCTTTGCGATCCTGGCCCGCTTCTTCGAAGCGAGTCGGGCGCCGGCGGTGCTGCCCAGGTTCCTGCCCGAAGGCTGGAAGGGCGGCTTCACCCTGCTCGCGCTGATCTTCGTGCTGTCGAGCTTTCTCGACAACATCGCTGCGGCGATCATCGGCGGGACGGTCGCCGCCAATGTGTTCGCCGGGCGTGTGCACATCGGCTATCTCGCTGCGATCGTCGCAGCGTCGAACGCGGGCGGCGCGGGGAGCGTGCTGGGGGACACGACGACGACGATGATGTGGATAGACGGCGTCGACCCGCGCGATGTGCTGCACGCCTACGTCGCGGCGAGCGTCGCCCTCGTGGTGTTCGGTGTGCCGGCGGCAATGCAACAGCACCGCCATCAGCCGATCACGGCCGGGCCGGCGGCGGGCGAACGCGTCGACTGGGTGTGCGTCGCGATCGTCGCCTTCATCCTGATTTCGGCGATGGCGACCAATGTGTATGTAAACGTCGCGCATGCGGGGCTCGCCGATCGCTTCCCGTTCATCGGCGTCGCAGTGTGGGTGGCGATCCTGGTGTCGGCGCTGGTGCGCCGCGCGGACTGGGCGGTGATGCCCGAAGCGGCGAAGGGCGCGGTGTTCCTGCTTGCCCTGGTCTTGTGCGCGTCGATGATGCCGGTCGAACATCTGCCGGCAGCGAGTTGGCAGACCGCACTCGGCCTGGGTTTCGTGTCGTCGGTGTTCGACAACATTCCGTTGACCAAGCTCGCGCTCGAGCAAGGCGGCTACGACTGGGGCTTTCTCGCGTTCGCCGTCGGCTTCGGCGGGTCGATGCTCTGGTTCGGCTCGTCGGCGGGCGTCGCGCTGTCGAACCAGTTCCCCGAAGCGCGTTCGGTCGGCGCGTGGGTGCGCCACGGCTGGCCGGTCGCGCTCGCCTATGTGGTCGGCTTCTTCGTGATGCTCGCGGTCGTGGGTTGGGAACCGCACGAGCCGCATCGGCCCGCGGAGGACACGCCGACTGCGACGGTTTCTACCGGCGTGCGTTGACGCGGGCGGCGCGACCCGGCGGCGGCCCCCTGCGGCGCGCAACAGGGGACCGAATCCGCGTGTTGTTCGTGTGTAATCGCACTGTAAAACGCGCCGGCACACGCTACTATCGCCCGCGCCGTGACTATCGATCGGGCGCTGGAAGCAGCTGATGCCCGGTCGGCATCGTCACGCAGAGTCGCGCCGAAGCCAAAAGAGCGTGCCCTTGGTGAAAAAGTGGCGACGCATGTTCTAGCGTGGGTGAGGCGCGCGCCAACGTCGAAACTCAGGAGGAATGAAAACGATGAGCAGCAATCCAGTCGTCAAGAACGCACCGAAGCGTCGCAAGTTTCTGACCGGCGCCGCGGCCGGTGTGGCGGGCGCCGCGACGCTCGCGTTTCCCGCGATCGTCCGGGGCCAGAACGCACCGATCAGCCTGCGCTTCCAGAGCACATGGCCGACCAAAGACATTTTCCACGAGTACGCGCTCGACTTCGCGAAGCGGGTGAATGACATGTCCGCGGGCAGGCTTCGGATCGAGGTGCTGCCGGCGGGTGCCGTCGTGAAGGCGTTCGACCTGATCGACGCGGTGAACAAGGGCGTGCTCGACGGCGGCCACGGCGTCTCGGGGTACTGGTACGGGAAGAACTCCGCATACTCGTTGTTCGGCACCGGACCGTCGTTCGGCATGGACGCGAACATGCTGCTCGGCTGGATCCATTATGGCGGCGGGCGCGAGTTCTATTCCGAGCTGCAGCGCAAGGTGATGGGTTTCGACGTCGAAGGTTTTCTGTACGGGCCGATGCCGACGCAGCCGCTCGGCTGGTTCAAGAAGGTGATCAAGGGGCCGGAAGACTTCAAGGGCTTGAAGTTCCGCACCATCGGACTGTCGATCGATGTATTCAAGGAAATGGGCGCCTCGGTGGTCGCGTTGCCGGGCGGGGATATCGTCGCCGGCCTGGATCGCGGACTGATCGATGCGGCCGAGTTCAACAACGCTTCGAGCGACCGGATCCTCGGCTTTCCCGATGTGTCGAAGATCTGCATGCTGCAGAGCTACCACCAGCCGCTCGAATGCTTCGAGATCCTGTTCAGCAAGAAGCGCTACGACAGTCTGCCGGCGGATCTGCGCGAAATAATCGGCAACGCGGCGACCGCGTCGTCGGCCGACATGTCGTGGAAGGCGATGTCGCGCTACTCGCAGGACTACATCGAGATGCGCACGAAGCAGAACGTGCGGTTTTTCCGCACGCCGCGCAGCATCCTGCAGGCGCAGCTCAATGCCTGGGATCGCGTGGTCGAGGCGAAGTCGAAGGAGAATCCGCTGTTCGCCAAGATCCTCGAGTCGCAGCGTGCGTGGGCCGAGCGCGTCGTGAACTGGTCGAACGACACGGTCGTGCCGAACGATGTCGCGTTTGCGCACTACTTCGCGCGCAAGGCAGCGCCGGCGGGGGCAGCGCCGGCGAAGAAGGCTTGAGCGAACGCGGCTTGCAGGGGACGAGCCACTCGTCCATGCTGTCGCGGTAGAGCACTGCACACCGCTCTGCGAATCTGCAGGGCGGTGTCGTTTTGGACGCCCGGAGCAGGCGTCGGGGCCCGGTGGGGCCGGCGTCGCGCAGCGCTATAGATCGCGGCCCGGTGCAGGGGGAGAGCGAGTGAAACTCCAGCGATTCCTGTTGACGATCGATGGCATCAGCACCTTGACCGGCAAGGCCAGCGCGTGGCTGATGGTCGTGTTGACCGCGGTCGTCTGCTACGACGTGTTCATGCGCTATGTGCTCAACTCGCCGACGCTGTGGGCCTTCGACGTGAGTTACATGCTGTATGGCACCGTGTTCATGATGTGCGGGGCCTACACGCTGGCGCAGAACGGGCATGTGCGCGGCGATTTCCTGTACAGCGCGATGCGTCCGCGCAAGCAGGCCGCGATCGACCTCGCGCTCTATATCGTGTTCTTCTTTCCGGGAATCCTCGCGCTGTGCTACGCCGGAATCGGCTACGCGAGCGAGTCCTGGTCGCTCAACGAGCATTCGAGCCTGACCTCCGGCGGCCCGCCGCTCTACCACTTCAAGACGGTGATTCCCATCGCCGGTGCGCTGGTGATGCTGCAAGGGCTGGCCGAGGTCGTCCGCTGCGTGATGTGCCTGCGCACCGGGGTCTGGCCCGAGCGGCTGAAGGACGTGTCCGAGATCGACATCGTGGCGACGCAGCTCGAGCAGAGCACGCTGGTCGATGAGGCCGATCGCAAACGGGTGATCGAGAGCGTGCACAAGGTCGAGCGTACGGATGCCGCGCAGAACAAGGGAGGCCGGTAGCGATGGCTGATCCGCTGCTGGGGCTGACCATGCTCGCGCTGATCGTGGCGATGATCATGATGGGCTTCCCTACGGCGTTCACGCTGATGGGCCTCGGCATGTTCTTCGGGTTCATCGCCTACTTCGATCCGGGTCAGGCCTGGACCGCGAACAAGGTGTTCGACCTGATGGTCCAGCGCACCTATGGGGTGATGACCAACGACACGCTGCTGTCGATCCCGTTGTTCGTGTTCATGGGGTATGTGATCGAACGCGCCGCGCTGGTCGATCAGATGTTCAACAGCGTGCAACTCGCGTTCCGGCGCCTGCCGGCCTCGCTCGCGGTGGCGACGCTGATGGTGTGCACGTTCTGGGGCATCGCCAGCGGCATCGTCGGCGCGGTGGTCGTGCTGATGGGCGTCATCGCGATGCGGCCGATGCTGGCGGCGGGCTACGACACCCGGCTCGCCGCCGGGGTGATCACCGCCGGCGGGACGCTCGGCATCCTGATCCCGCCCAGCGTGATGCTGATCGTCTATGCGGCGGTGTCCGGCGTGTCGGTGGTCAAGTTGTATGCGGCGGCGATCGTGCCGGGGTTCTTCCTCGCCTTTCTCTACCTCGTGTACATCATCGGCTGGGCGCTGATCAATCCGAAGGTGGCGCCGAAGCTCGACCCTGCGCTGTCGGTCGTGCCGCTGCCGCCCTGGCTCGCGCACCTGCGCGAGGTGTATTCGCGCAACGTGCTGGTCGGTCTGGTGAAGGCGCTGGCGAGCCCGGCGCGCGCGACCCGCGC
>JACMMK010000140.1 GCA_014379045.1 Burkholderiales bacterium | reverse complement strand
TGTCGAAGTTCTGCGTTCCGGTAAAGCCCAGGGCAGCGCCGGTCGCACCAGCCGCAATCCCCACGTTGATCACACCCGGGCTGCCACCGCCTTCGGTCAGCACGGTCAAGCCGTTCGAGATCCGCACGCGTCCGGCGGTGTTCGCCGCGTCGCCGATATTCATCGTGCCGCGCAGCGTCACGCCATCCAGTACGCCGCTCGAGTTGGTGAACACCAACGCGTTCGCGCCGCTCTGCTGCACCGTGCCGCCGGTGATCGTTCCCGACTGCAGACGGACGGCGCCGGTCAGCGTCAATGTGCCGGTCAGCGCAACGTTGCCGCCGTTCAGGTTCATCACTCCGGAGTTGCCGCTGCCGACTCCGAAGGTGCCACCGGTCATCGTGACGGTACCCAGATTGTTGAGCGTCGTCGTATTGAGGGTTCCCGCGGCGATCGCCAGCGTCTGCGTCGAACTGCCGAGAAACAGGCTTACGAGCGAGGTCGTCCCAGAGTTGTAGGTGACGGTGACCGGTACTCCGCGGAAAATCGTGACGTCGTCCCCATTCGCCGGAACCGCGCCGCCCCAATTCGCGCCGGTGTGCCAGGAACTGCTGATATCGGTCGCCCAGGTCGCCGGGGCTGCCTGCCCGCCGGTCGCGTAAACCAGGCTCAAGGCCGCAGCGATGGGCGCCAGCCGAAACTTGGGTTTGATCGTCATGACATGCTCCTCGATGCAGCCGTTGAACGCTCGATGTGGGTGTGCTCGGCATTGCCCGCGCGCCGCCAGAGGGATGGCGTGCGGACTCGCGAGTGCCGATGGCAAACCGTCGCGTCATTAACCCCCAGTTAACCTGTGCAAGTGTACGCACGACACACGACAGATTTGTAGCGTTCAGGAGGCGGAATATTTGCGCGATTAGTCCTTTCGGACTAATCCGAGTTGCCTGATGCGCCGTGTCGGCCGGACTTGACTAACGCCAGCTGCAACCGAGAAAAGCCGCAGCTGCGTCAAAAATCGGGCAGGGCTGTAGTTTTGTCAAACGCACCGGCCGCTCAGACGGCTGGCTACTAACGCGTTTGGGCGCAAGCGCGCAGGGCGACGACCGGCCGTGCGCAAAAGGCTCCAGCGCGCGGGGGTGCCGCTCAAACCGCCGGCAGGCGCCGCCGCGGGCACCATCGAAACAGTCGCCGGACGCAGGGCTGCATACGTCCGGCGCAACAAGCCACTACGAACCACCCGCCGGAACAATCGGCAACATCAACCACGAGCCCCGCGCCCCACCCGAATACACGGTGTTGTCCGCCCCCGCGTTGTAGTCCGCGTGATAGTGCGTGTACGGCGCACTCCCCACCCCGTCGCGCGGCTGCACGTCGAGCCGGATCCGGTGCCCCTTGGCGAACACCATGCTCGTCGGCCAGATCTCGACCTGACATTCGACGACCTCGCCGTCCGACAGCCACCGGCGTTCGTCGTGCGCGTGATACGGCCGGTACGGCAGCGACTTCTCCGGGTCGAGCTTGCGATGCGACGCGCGCAGCCAGCCCTTGGTCACGCACTGCACCGGCTGCCCGTGCTGCCCGACCTCGCACACGTCCTTACCGTCCGGCCCGATGTTGCGCAGCGTGGCGAACAGATCCATGTCTTCGGAGGTGCTCGATACCCACAGGTTCAGCACGATCGGCCCGGTGACTTCGGTGTCGCGTTCGAGCGGCGCGGTCTCGAACGACAGGCCAGTCCGCCCGGTGTTGCCATGGGTCGTCGACAGCGACGATCCCGATGCGACGCCGGCCTTGGTGACGCCGCTCGCGGGATAGGTCGCACTCGACTCCTTCGACGGCGCATTCGGGCTCAGCACGCCTTCGCTGTCCATCAGCTCGCCGGTCGGCGCGCGGTCGATCTGGAGGTGGAACTTCGTCCACTGCGTACGCGCGAGCGGCCATTCGTTCTCGAACCTGAACGCGTAGCGGTCCGGACTGCCGCCGGTGCGAATCTCGAGCTTGACCGGCGGCTCGTCGAGGATGCCGGTGTCGAGCCCCTTCAACCAGTGATCGAACCAGCGCAGCTGATCCATGCGCCCCTCTTCGGCATGGAACGGGTGGAAGTGGGTGCCGGTGTGGATGCGCAGTTTCTTGTGCTCGGAGGCCGCATTCATATAGCCCTCGGTGTTGCCGCGCAGATGCATCGAGAAGCCGCCCCAGTTGCCGACGCTGTACAGCGGCACCTTGATCTTCTCGCCCTGCGTGCTGTTCTGGCGCCAATAACCCGAGTCGAGGTCGTTGCGCATCATGTTCCACATCATGTCGTTGTGGAACGCGTCCGGATTGGTTGCACGCGGGCGCCCGAGCAGGTGGTGCGCGGTATGCGTCAACCACCAGTTGCCGATGAACCCGAGCGCGAAGATGCCGCCGTGATACGCCTGGTCGCGATACTGGTCGCCGCGTCCCTCCCACGGCATGATCGCCTTCAACGACGGCGGATTCAGGTTGGCCGCGCGCCACTGCGATGCGGCGTGGTACGAGATGCCGAGCATGCCGATGTTGCCCGAGCACCACGACTGCTTCGCGAGCCACTCGATCGAGTCGTAGGTGTCCAGACCCTCCTGATACGAACTCGGTTCGGACTTGCCCGGCGACTTGCCGGACCCGCGGGTGTCGACGCGCACGCACGCATAGCCGCGCGGACACCACCACTCGGGATTGACCGTCTCCCAGTTCATGTACGGATTGGCCTTCTCCTCGAGATCCTCGGGCGGAATCCACAGCTTGTCTTTCTGGTAGACGCTCACGTTGAGGATCACTGGGACCTTTTCGGTCGTGTCGGGACGGAACACGTCCGCATACAGCAGCGTGCCGTCGCGCAACGGGATCTTCACGTCTTTCTCGACGACCAGCTTCCAGTCGTGCGGCTTCGATACGTTGGCGCTCTTCGCTTCGGCTTTCTTTGCGGCTTGCTCTGCAGCGTTCATGCATGCTCCGATCTGGTTTCGAACTGTGGCCCGCGGACGGATGCCGCGACCCGGATGGCGGACTACTGGAATTTCACGTCGTTGTTCTTGATGATGCGTGCCCAGCGCGCGGTCTCTTCGCGCACATAGGCCTGGAACTCCTCCGGCGAGCGGCTCAGCGTCACCGGCACGCGCGCCTTCTCGAACTGCGCCCGCACTTCCGGACGGCGCGTGGCCTCGACCGTGACTGCGTTCAGGCGTTCGATGATCGCAACCGGTGTTTTCGCAGGCACGAACGACCCTACCCAGATCTCGCCGCGCACTTCGGGAAAGCCAAGCTCGGTCGTCGTCGGCACGTCCGGCAGGTCGGCGAGGCGCTGCGCGCCCGATGTCGCATACGCTTTCATCCGCCCGCCCAGTACCTGCGGCGTCACCGTGGCCGCATTGGTGAAATAGAAGTGGATCTCGCCGTTCAGGACGGCCGCGACCGTCGCACCGGCACCCTTCGTCGGCACGTTCACCATCTGGATGCCGGCGCGCGTCAGGAACTCGAGCATGTCCAGATGCGAGTACGCGCCGATCGGGTTCGAATAGTTGAGCTGACCGGGCCGCGCGCGCGCATACGCGAGCAGTTCCTTGAAATCCTTCGGCGGAAACGTGGCAGCGGCAACCAGCAGATTCGGAATGCGCGAGATCAGGGTGACGCCGACCAGTTCCTTCACCGGGTCGAACGAGAGCGTGCCCGCGAACGCGGTCGGATTGATCGCATTGGTCGAGACATTGCCGATCAGCACCGTATGCCCGTCGGGTTGCGCGCGCGCGACGATCTCGGTGCCGATGTTGCCCGAGGCGCCGGCCCGGTTGTCGACGATGAACTGCTGCCCGAGCTGCTCGGCGAGCGAACCGGAGAGGATGCGCGCGATGATGTCGTTGGCGCCCCCCGGTGCGAACGGCACTACCAGACGCACTGCGCGTGTCGGCCACGCCTGCGCGCTGGCGGTCGATGGGACCGCGAAGGCAACCGCGGCCGCGACAGCAACGAAGATGGTGGCAAGCAGGCCCACCGAAGCTCGACGCCTCGGGTCCAGCGTAGGTACGAATGTGCGCATGGGACTTCTCCGCTGCCTCGGCTCAATCGAGCCGGATCTGGTTTTCCTTGATGATCCGCCCCCAGCGCGCGAGTTCGGTGCGCACGAACGCGTCGAACTCCTCGGGCGATCGACTGACCGCGACCGGCACCGAGACCTTCGCGTAGCCTTCCTGAATCGCGGGCCGGGTCAGCACCCCGACCGTCGCCTGATGCAGGCGGTTCACGGTCGCGCGCGGCGTTTTCGCCGGCACGAACAGGCCGTTCCAGTTGTCGCTGCCGACCCCGGCGAAGCCCAGTTCGGTGAACGTCGGCACGTCGGGCAGATCGGGCAGGCGTTTCGTGGCGGTAGTCGCGAACGCCTTCATCCGTCCGGCCTTGACCTGTGCCGTGGTCGAGGCGGCGTTGGCGATCGAAAAGTGGATCTCGCCGTTGATGATGCTCGCGGCCGACGAGCCGGCACCCTTCGACGGCACGTTGACGAGCTGCATGCCGGTGCGCGCGGCGAGATCGAGCATGTCCAGGTGCGAATAGCCCCCGAGCGGGGTCGAGTAGTTCATCTGCCCCGGTCGCGCCCGCGCGTACGCGATCACTTCCTTGAAGCTGGTCGGCGGAAACCCCGCGCCGGAGACGAGCAGGTTCGGAATCGCCGCGAGCAGCGTGACGCCGGCCAATTCCTTCACCGGGTCGAACTTGAGCGTGCCGGCATAGAGAATCGGATTGATCGACGCCGTCGACACGTTGCTGACGAGCACCGTGTACCCATCGGGTTGCGCGCGCGCGACGATCTCCATCGCGATGTTGCCGGCGGCACCAGCGCGGTTGTCGACGATGACCGACTGGCCGAGCACTTCACCCAGCGGCGGCGCGAGCAGGCGCGCGACGATGTCGGTGCCCCCGCCGGGCGCGAACGGAACCACCAGACGCACCGGGCG
>JACMMK010000139.1 GCA_014379045.1 Burkholderiales bacterium | reverse complement strand
GCCGCGCCGCGCTGGCATGCACCGAGCGGCTGGGGACGCGACGATCGCGAGCGCGCATTGCAGGCCGGCGCGCAGGCGGGGCTCGCGCTGCGTACGCAGGAGCCCAACGCGTTCTACGATGCGCTGTTCGGGGCGCACGCTTCGGCGTCGAATTTGCCACTCGGCGCAAGGCGCGACAGCGCCGGCGACGATACGTTCAGTCAGGGCGCAAGGCGCGACCGCGCCGGCGGCGATACGTTCAGTCAGGGCGCAACGCGCGACAGCGCCGATGGCGCAGACGCGCCGAACTCGGGCGCCGCCGAAACTTCGATAAGTAGCGCAGCCTTCGCAGGAAACACAGACGCCGAGTACCCGCCATTGGGATTCGCACTCGGCCAGCTCTCCGGCGTCTACGTGCTCGCGCAGAACGCCCACGGCCTGATCGTCGTCGACATGCACGCCGCGCACGAGCGGATCGTGTTCGAGCGCCTGAAGCAGACCGTCGACGCCGGCACGATCGCCTGCCAGCCGCTGCTGCTGCCGGCGGCCTTCGCAGCGTCTTCGCTCGACCTCGCGGCGCTCGGCGAGCACGCCGAGACGCTGGCACGGTTGGGCTTCGATCTCGCCGAACTCTCGCCCGGCACGATCGCGGTACGCGCGGTGCCAGCGAGCCTCGATCGCGCCGACCCGGTCGAACTCGCCCGCTCGGTACTCGCCGAACTGCACGAGGCGGGCGAAGTCGACACGCTCAGTGCACGACGCGACCGTCTGTTGTCGACGATGGCCTGCCATGCGGCCGTGCGCGCGAACCGGGCCCTCACCGTTCCCGAGATGAACGCACTGCTGCGCGAGATGGAGGTGACCGAACGCTCGGGGCAATGCAACCACGGCCGGCCGACCTGGTTCCAGGTCACGCTCGCAGCACTCGACCGGATGTTCCTGCGCGGTCGCTGATGACCGCATCGATGCTGCCCCCGGCGCTGGTGCTGACCGGTCCGACCGCGAGCGGCAAGAGCCGCGTCGCGATCGAACTCACCCGCTACCTGCCGTGCGAGATCGTCAGCGTCGACTCCGCCCTGGTCTATCGCGGCATGGACATCGGCACCGCGAAGCCCGACCGCCCGACGCGTGCGCGCGTCGCGCACCACCTGATCGATCTGATCGAACCGGACGAGCGCTATAGCGCCGCGCAGTTCCTGGACGATGCGCTCGCGGCGATGCAGGACATCTCTGCGCGCGGCAACCTCCCGTTGCTGACCGGGGGCACGATGCTCTATCTGAAGGCGCTCGCCTCGGGCATGTCCGATCTGCCCGCCGCAGACCCGGCGATTCGTGCGCTGATCGACGCGATGGCAGCCGAGTCCGGCTGGGACGTGCTCCACGCCGAACTCGCGCGGCTCGATCCGGACACGGCCGCGCGCCTCGATCCCAACGACGCGCAGCGCATCCAGCGCGCGCTCGAGGTGGTCTACCTGAGCGGCGAGCCGATGTCGAAGCTGCTGCGGGAGCGGCCGCCGCGGCCACTCCCTTATCGATTGATCCAGGCCGCGCTGGTCCCGTCGGACCGGAGCGTGTTGCACCAGCGGATCGAAGCGCGTTTCGACGAGATGCTCGAACTCGGCCTGATCGGCGAGCTGCGGGGCCTGCGCGCGGTGCACGCGCTCGATCCGGACATGCCGTCGATGCGGTGTGTGGGCTACCGGCAGGTGTGGAACTATCTCGACGGGCGTACCTCGCTCGCGCAACTGCGCGACACCGGCGTCGCGGCGACCCGACAGCTGGCGAAGCGGCAACTGACGTGGCTGCGCTCGATGCCCGAGTTCGCCACCTTCGACTGTCTGGTCGACGAGCCGATGGTGCCGGTTCTCGACTTCTTCAGCGGGATGCTCGCGAACTGAACGAAGCGTCCCGCAGGCGGGGTCGCGGAGGCAATGGCAGCGGACAGCGACAACACGCTGACGATCATTACCTCGCACACGCAGGCGCGCTACGTTCTGCCGAAAGTGCTGGAGCAGTTTTCCAGGCAGCATCCGCAGGTGAGCGTCGACGTGAAACACGGCAGCACAGCGGAGATCGTTTCGCTGCTGCAGTCCCGGGCTGCCGCTATCGGGGTCATCGCAGGCGAGATGCCGAAGAGCAGGGACCTTCTGTCGCTGCCTTATTCGACCTATCGGCGCGTGGTGGTCGTGCCGAAAGGGCATGCGCTGTTGCGGATCAAACGTCCGACGCTCGGACTCATCGCCGAATACCCGCTGGTCACCTACGAACATTCGATTTCGGCACGCGACGTGATCGCCGAGGCGTTCCGGAGAGTCGGTGCGACGCCGCGTGTGATCCTGAGCGCGACCGATGCGGACGTCATCAAGGCGTGCGTCGAACGTGGCCTCGGCATCGCCGTGCTGCCGGAGATCGCGTTCGATCGAAAGCGTGACACCGCGATCAGCGCGCTGAGCGCCGAGCTGTTTCCCCCGAGCATGGCGACGATCGCGTTTCATCGGAAGCGACGGCTGAGTTCGCGCGAGATCGACTTCATCCAGATCCTTGCACCCCAGGTCACGCGGCAGGGCATCGACCGGCTTGCAGCCGACGCGGTCGTGCCACCCGCGGCAGGTTGACGCAGCCTGTCAGACGACGCGCGAGCGCACGCGCCCGCGCGCCAGCGTGGTGTCCAACTCGACGCCGGCCGCGATCGATGCCGCATCGCGCAGCACCCGACCGTCGGCATCGCGGGTGATGCTGTAGCCGCGCTCGAGCACGGCATCGGGGTTCAGGTGTACGAGGCTCGCAGCGAGCTGGCGGAGCTGCGACTGCACGACCTCGGAGCGGCGCGTCGAGGCGCGCGACAGGCGGGTGGCGAGACTGGCGAGACCGAGCATGAACGGCCCGGTGTCAGGACGCCGGCGCGCCAGCGCGACGCCGACCCGTTCGAGTCGCGCAACTGCGCTGTCCAACTGTCGCCTCTGCGCCTGCTCGAGCCGTCGCCGCAGATCTCCCAACGCGATCTGCTGGTCGCGTGCACGTGCCCCCGGATGCAGCAGCCGGCGCGACCATTGATCGAGGCGCTGCATCTGGCGCTCGAGCAGACGCCACGGGCTTCGCTGCAGCCGCCCGGCAAGCGCGCGCAGATGCGCGCGCCAACGGGCGGCGTCGGGGGCCACCAGCACCGCGGCTGCCGTCGGCGTCGGCGCGCGTACATCGGCGACGAAGTCGGCGATCGTGAAGTCGGTTTCATGGCCGACGGCGCTCACGGTCGGAATCGGACACGCGGCCAGTGCCCGCGCCACCGACTCTTCGTTGAACGCCCAGAGATCCTCGATGCTGCCCCCGCCGCGCCCGACGATCAGTACGTCGCACTCGGCGCGACGCCCCGCCAGCGCGATCGCGTGCGCGATCTGGCGACCTGCGTGTTCGCCCTGGACGAGCGTCGGGTAGACGATGATCCGTACACCGGGCGCACGACGTGCAAACACGCTCAGCACGTCCCGCAGCGCCGCAGCTGCCGACGACGTCACGATGCCCACCACCCGCGGAAACGGCGGCAACGCGCGCTTGCGCTCGGGCGCGAACAGACCCTCGGCGGCGAGGCGACCCTTCAACCGCTCGAACGCCGCGTATAGCGCGCCGCGACCGGCCTGACGCATCGTTTCCACGTTGAGCTGAAAATCCCCGCGCGCCTCGTAGAGCGACGGCACTGCGCGCAGTTCCACCTCGCAGCCGTCGGCCGGTTTCCAGCCCAGCAACGAATGGCGGTGACGGAACATCACACAGCGCACCTGCGCCTGCGCATCCTTCAGCACGAAATAGCAATGGCCGGAGTCGTAGCGGCGGAAGTTCGAGATCTCTCCCGCGACCCAGAGCGGGGGCAGCGCACGCTCGAGCGCCTCGCGCGCGACCCGATTCAAGTCGGTCACGCTCAGCATCGAGGCGGGGGAGAGAATGTCGCGCACGGCTCGATTCTAGCGATGGTCAGTGCGTTACCGTTGTGCGACGCGGTCGAATGCGCTGTGTGCGGTAAATCACAGTCGCGCGCGGCGTGGAGGGCAGAAACCTGCGTGGAACCCCCGAAAATCCGTCGCGCGAAGGCACACTTCTCCACAAGGTAGATGAAAACGCGGATCTCGTGATCAGAACCGTGCCCGGGCCCTAGGCAGTAGAACGCAAGTCATTGACTGCTCGATGTTTTCTTTGTGCTTAATTTTTCATCAACGCAAAAAGGAGCCCGTCTGGATACCGCTTGGCGCTCAGTCGAACGACTCTATTCACAAACTTATCCACAGTTCGTGTGGACAACAAAAAAAACGTCGATGCTTTAAGCGCTTAGGTGCTGCAGAAGGAGAAATCCAGCGCCAGTGCTTGCCCTGCGCGCCCCTGGTGGATACAGTCGGCGCGCATGTTGGCTTCCATTCAGCCGGTTCGTTTCCCCTGCTTGCATCGTTCTAACGAGTTTCATTTCCGCCCCGCCCAGTGCTAGCAATCATCCAAGGTGCCGGTTGGCCCATCTGGCCGTTGATTTTCGCCTCGATCATCGCACTCGCCATCATCGGCGAGCGGGGTTGGTCGTTGCGCAGACCGCTGGTCGCCCCCGGCGATCTGCTGCCGAAGGTGCTCGAGGAATTCCGGCAGCAGGGCGCGTCGGCAGAAATGATCGACCGCCTCACCCGGGATTCGCCGCTCGGTGAGGTGCTGGCCGCGGGCTTGCGCAACGTGAAGAGTTCACGCGAGGTAATGAAGGAGGCGATCGAGGAGACCGGGCGCGGTGTTGCACTGCAACTCGAACGCTACCTGACGACCCTCGGCACGATCGCCGGCATGTCCCCGCTGCTCGGGCTGTTCGGCACGGTCATCGGCATGATCGAGATCTTCGGCGCGCAGTCGGCATCGGGTACGCCGCAGCAGCTCGCCTCCGGCATTTCGATCGCGCTCTACAACACGGCGTTCGGGCTGATTGTCGCGATTCCGAGCATGATTGCGTACCGCCACTATCGATCGAAGGTCGACACGTATGTCGTCGACATGGAGCTGCAGGCGGTGAAGCTGGTCGAAGTCGCCCACGGTGAACGGCGCGACTGAACGGCGCGAACGCGCCGCGCAGACTGGAGCCGGTCGCCGATGAATTTCCGGCGGGGACGCTCGCGCGACGAGCCCGAGATCAACCTGGTGCCGATGATCGATGTGTTCCTCGTCATCCTCATCTTCCTCGCGACGTCGACCACCTTCTCGAAGTTCGCCGAGTTGCAGATCAACCTGCCGCAGGCGTCCGCCGAGGTGCCGCCTGACCGCCCGCAGAAGCTCAACGTGGTGATCGATGCGACCGGGCGCTATCTCGTCAATCGCGAGCCGGTGGTGTTCGGCACCCCCGACCAGTTCAGTCAGGCGTTGCGCAAGGCGGCCGGCGACGCCAAGGAGCCGATCATCGTGATCAGCGCGGATGCGGCGGCCACGCATCAGGCGGTGGTGAATGTGATGGAGGCGGCACGCATCGCGGGTTACGTGCAGATCACGTTCACGACGCAGGGCACGGGCGCGCGCTGAAAGGCGGCGCGCCGCGAAACGCGCGCTCGAAGCCGATGCCGCGCTTCGATACCGCCCGTCACTGGTCGCGGCTCAGCCTGCGCAGTGCGTTGCTGCTGCCGCTGTCGTGGCTGTTCCTGCTGGTGGTCACACTGCGCCGGCGCGCGTTCGCCCGCGGCTGGTTCGCGACCCACCGCGTCGACGTGCCGGTGATCGTCATCGGCAATGTGAGTGTGGGGGGCACGGGCAAGACACCGCTGACGATCTGGCTCGTGCACCACCTGATCGAACGGGGGTGGCATCCGGGGGTGGTCAGTCGCGGCTACGGCGGCAGCGCGAGCGACGAGCGGGTCAGCGAACCGGTGCGGGTCCACAGCGACCCGATGCGCGTGGGCGATGAACCCGTACTGATTGCGCGGCGCACGCCTGCGCCAGTCTGGATCGGCGTCGATCGCGTGTTCGCCGCGCATGCGCTGCGGCGCGAACACCCCGAGTGCGACGTGCTGATCGCAGACGACGGGCTGCAGCACTACGCGCTGGCGCGCGACGTGGAAGTCGCCGTGGTCGACGCGGGGCTGGGCTTCGGCAACCGCAGGATGTTGCCGTCGGGGCCGTTGCGCGAGCCGGTAAAGCGGCTGGCGGTCGTCGACGCACTGGTCGTAAATGGTGCCCCGCGTGCCGATGCACCGGTGCCCGAAGCGGCGCAGTTCGAAATGCGGATCGTGGCCACGCGGGTATATCGACTGGACGATCCGACCGTATCCGCCGAGCCGGAAAGCTTGCGCGGCATCCGGTTGCATGCGGTGGCCGGCATCGGTTATCCGGAACGGTTCTTCGCTCTGCTGACGGCGCTGGGGCTGACGTTCGTCGAGCATCCGTTCGCCGATCATCATCCTTTCGTGGCGAGCGACCTCGATTTCGCAGGCGAAGCGGTGATCCTCACCGAGAAGGATGCCGTAAAATGCCTTCGTTTCGGCGCTTCGCATCACTGGGTCCTGGCGGTCGAAGCGCAGGTCGATCCCGCCTTCGGTGCGCACCTCGAACGTTGCCTGGCCCGTGTTCGGGCGAGGTGAGAGGAAGGTGCGCCAAGGCGACTGCATCGCTCGGAGCTGCAACAGATTCGCGCCTGCCTGATGTCGCCGGGCGCCGACCGTTTCGATCACTGGTGGAATCGTGCCCATGGACGCAAAACTGCTCGACATTCTGGTCTGCCCGGCAACGAAGGCACCGCTCGTCTACGACCGCAGCAAGCAGGAGCTGCTGTCGCAGGCCGCCGGACTCGCCTATCCGATCCGCGACGGCATCCCGATCATGCTCGAAGACGAAGCACGGAAACTCTCCCCCGAAGAACTCGATGCCCTGCGCCGACGCTGAGGCGGGTTTTGTACCCATCGCCGATGCCAGGCGAACTTCGTACCTTTCAGCGCTGAGGCGGCGGCCCTGCGCGTGACGCCGTTCATCGCGGCGATCCCGGCCCGTCTCGCCTCGACGAGATTGCCGCGCAAGCCGCTCGCCGACATCGCCGGGCGCCCGATGGTGGTGCATGTCGCGGCACGCGCGCGTGCGAGCGGCGCGCGCGAAGTCTGGATCGCGACCGACGACCCTGCGATCGTCGCCGCCGCCAAGGCCCATGGCTTCCAGGCAGCGCTGACCCGTGTCGATCACATCTCGGGCACCGAGCGTCTCGCCGAACTCGCCGAGCAACGCGGTTGGCCCGATGACTGCATCGTAGTCAACGTACAGGGCGATGAACCCTTGATCGAGCCCGCGCTGATCGCGGCCGTTGCCGATTGCCTGCAGCAAGCGCCCGCGGCGACGCTTGCCACCGCCTGCCATCGGCTCGATTCCCTGGCAGACCTGTTCGATCCGAACGTGGTGAAGGTGGTGCTCGATCGCCGCGGGTTCGCGCTCTACTTCAGCCGCGCGCCGATTCCCTACGCGCGCGACGCGTTCGCCGCGCGTGCACTGCGCGCCGACGCAGGCGCGCCTTCGACAGGATCGGACGCGACACCCGAACCAGCCCCGCCG
>JACMMK010000138.1 GCA_014379045.1 Burkholderiales bacterium | reverse complement strand
TATCCGGCGCCCTGAGTCGGCTTATCGTCGTTGGACGGCGTCCCCCTGGGCGCGGACCCCCGCGAACTTCCAACGAGACGCGCCGCAGGTCCAAGCCTGACCGGAACCCGCCAGACCACCGAGGCGCGCGCCCGCGGGTTACTTGAAAGTTACCGTGCCCGCGGGACTCACCTTCTGCACCGTGAATCGCTTCTCGTCGTCGCCGATGTCGAAGCGCACGAGCTCTACGGTCCCGGGCTTGGTCAGATCGACAACGCGGTGACGTAGCTGTCCGGCGTGAAGTCGGGGGGGACCATGGCGGTGATACGCGCCGGTCGCGCCTGCGTGCGAAAGCGCACCGTGATTTCTCCGCCCACGGGCACCGTGCCGGGCTGGCCTTGATCGCCGAGAACGGCGGCCAACGGCCCCGGGTTGCCGGTGATGAAGTGGGTGCGCGCCGCGGGCGATACATAGGCTCCGACCCAGATCTTCTTGTCGTCGGCATCGCCGACGATGAGCACCGGCGCCAGGCGCTCCTTGGCGAGCGTGTTGCGCAACGTGATGGTGTATTCCTTGCCCGACGTCTGGCCGGTACGCTCGGGCTGGAACAGGCTGCAGCCGACCGTTGCGAGAGCGACCAGCCCTAACAACGAGGCGTGTCGAATGGGGCGTGGGATGACGATCATTCTGCGAACTGCCTCAGGAGCCTCCAACGGCCATCGCATCAGGCCGAGAACGACGACCCACAACCGCAGGTGCTGGTCGCGTTAGGGTTCTTGATCACGAACTGCGCACCCTCTACGCCTTCGCTGTAGTCGATCTCAGCCCCCTGCAGGTACTGAAAGCTCATCGGGTCGACAAGCAGCGTGACGCCGTGCTTCTGCAGCGCGGTATCGTCTTCACCGACCGTCTCTTCGAAGGTGAAGCCGTATTGAAACCCCGAGCACCCGCCGCCGCTCACGAACACGCGCAGCTTCAGCTCCGGATTGCCCTCTTCATCGATCAACTGCTTCACCTTGTTCGCGGCGTTTTCGGTGAAGACCAGCATGTTGCTCATTTCGGTCACGGCATTCATTGCTTCGACTCCCGGGTCTGGCGCCAAGTGACGCCCTCGGACCATTGAACGATCATTATATGCGGACGACCCGGCAACGCGGCAAGCCCTGGCCGTCTGAACACCGCTACTCGACCACCGCAGGTTTGAACGGGACGACCTTTTCCGAGCGCAGGTCGTCCTCGTGCAGCAGGCGCCCCTGAAGTATCGCGCCAAGGTGAATCTCGATCTTCCGATAGCTGACATCGCCGGTCACCACCGCCTTGGGCTGCAACTCGACGTATTCGGCGCTGACGATCGGGCCGGTCACGGTGCCGTTGACGACGACATGCGACACGCGAATCTCGCCGTCGACGCGCGCCTTCTCGGACAATACGACCGTACTCGGCTTGTCGTCGCACGCGATGATATTGCCGCGGATATGGCCGTCGACCCGAAGTCCCCCGCTGAAGGTGATGTTGCCGGTGATTTCGGTGCCGCTGCCGATCAGACAGTCGATGCGACTCTGGGGCTTGCTGCTCTCCTTACCGAATATCATTCCCGATCTCCCTGCTGAAGCACGCATGTTTTCAGCCACGAAACTGCGGGCCGGCTACTGTCGCGACGACGCGCGTTACGACACCAGCGCGGTCTGGGTGGCCCTGGGCTGAGCCGTGCCGTTTTCGAACACCCTGACCTCGAGGCTGCGCAGGGTCGCATTGCCCGGTACGCGAAACGTCCCCTCGACCGGCTGAAACAGCTTGAAGCTTAGCGCAGTCGGCGGCAAAGCCTCGCCCGCAGCCTCCGGCAACGCCAACGCTACCGGTTTGCCATCCTGGATCACGTTGGCGACCAGGCGCAACTGACCTTGGAACTCCTTGCCCCCGGTGGCAGGATGCAACAACGTCAGCCGGTAGCGATAGCTGTTGTCGTCGCCCTCCCGCTGCACCCGGAAACGGCTGATGCTGACCACCGGCGCCTTGCCCCCCTGCGCAAGCAGCGCCTGCAGCACGACCGTCTCGTCCCTGGCCTTCGCCGCGTCCTCGGTCAGCCCTTTCAGCTGTCTGGTGATATCGGCGCGCATCGCGCCCTCGATCTGCAATTGACGCTCGCCCGCCGTCACCTCTGCCCGGAGCCGCGCGTTGTCCGCTTCGAGTGTCTCCAGTTGTTCCTTCATCTGCTCGATCGTAGCCTCGAGATCGGGGCGCGCGACATGGCCGAAGCTCTGGCTCAGTCGATATGCGAACCAGACTGCTCCGATCAGCAGCCCGCTCGCAACGACCACCATCGCCCAGCGCCAGAACCAGCCGAGATGCGTCTGCACCGCCACCTGCCGCTTCGAGATTCCGAAGTGGCGACGGAAACTGCGCAATGGAATCAAGGGTTCAGGGCAGCAACGCGATATGTTCGAGCCCGCTGGTCTCGGGCAGATCGAACATCAGATTCATGTTCTGGACGGCTTGACCGGCCGCGCCCTTGACCAGATTGTCGATCACCGACAGCACGGTCAGCGTATCCCCGCCATGCGGCCGATGTACGGCGATCCGACACATATTCGAACCGCGCACCGAGCGCGTATCGGGCTGGCTTCCCGCCGGCATCACATCGACGAAGGGCTCGCCGCGATAATGCTCTTCGTACAGCCTCTGGAAGTCGGCCTCACCCGTAACGCGCGCGTACAGCGTCGCATGGATGCCGCGGATCATCGGCGTCAGATGTGGCGTGAAGATCAACCCGACTTCGGCGCCCGCCATGCGCTTCAGTCCCTGGACGATCTCTGGATGATGGCGATGTCCGCTCACGCCGTAAGCCTTCAAAGTGTCGGAGGCCTCGGCGAACAGAATTCCCACTTCGGCCTTGCGTCCCGCGCCCGACACGCCCGATTTGCAATCGGCGATCAGGTGCGTGGTGTCGACCAGGCCCGCGCACAGCAGCGGTTTCAAGCCCAGTTGCACCGAGGTCGGGTAGCAGCCGGGCAGGCCGATGATGCGAGCGCCGCGGATCGCTTCGCGGTTGACTTCAGGCAAACCGTAGACGGCATCGGCGAGCAACTCAGGACACGAGTGCGGCATCCCGTACCAGCGTTCGAATTGGGCCACATCCTGCAGACGAAAATCGGCGGCGAGGTCGATCAACCGCACCCCTGCGTCGAGCAATCGTGGCGCGGCCTCCATCGCCACCCCATGCGGCGTGGCGAAGAACACCACATCGCAGCGCTCGAGCGCGGCGTTGGCCGGGTCGGCGAAGGCCAGATCGACACGGCCGCGCAGGCTCGGAAACATCTCGGCGACCGGCATCCCGGCTTCCTTGCGCGACGTGATCGCCTTCAGTTCAGCGTTGGGATGCGCCGCGAGCAGGCGCAGGAGTTCGACGCCGGTATAGCCGGTTCCGCCGACAATACCGATCCTGATACGCGCCGACTCCTTCGCGCCTTGCCTGGATTCAGTCGTTGTCGGCATGGTGCCCTTGTGGATCAACTGGTTACGGACGGCGCTGCGGCGCGATGAAAAAAGCCGCCCGGGGGCGGCTGGTTTCTGCGCTGCTGTGCCGACTCAGCGTTTCGAGAACTGCTTCGCGCGGCGCGCCTTGTGCAGGCCGACCTTCTTCCGCTCGACCTCGCGCGCATCTCGTGTGACCAGACCCGCCTTGCGCAGCGGCGGCTTCAACTCCGCATCGTAGTCGATCAGCGCCCGCGTGATGCCATGGCGCACCGCGCCGGCCTGACCGGACTCACCGCCGCCTGCGACGTTGACCAGAATATCGAACGTGCCCATCAGGCTGGTCAGAACGAGCGGCTGGCGCACGATCATCCGACCCGTCTCGCGCGAGAAGAACTCGTCGACCGGCTTGTCGTTGACGATGAACTTCCCCGACCCTGTCGTGAGAAACACGCGCGCCACCGCACTCTTGCGGCGACCCGTACCGTAAAACTGTTTGTTCGCCACGGTGTGGACCTTTACTTGAGATCGATCGGTTTCGGCTGCTGCGCGGAATGCGGGTGCGCGTCGCCCTTGTAGGCTTTCAGCTTCTTCAACATCGCGCGGCCGAGCGGCCCCTTCGGCAGCATGCCCTTGACCGCTTTCTCGAGCACGCGCGCGGGATGGCGCGCCTGCAGCTTGTCGAAAGTGGTCTCGTAGATGCCGCCCGGGAAACCGCTGTGGCGATAGTATTTCTTGTCGGTGGTCTTGTTGCCGGTCACCCGCAGCTTCTCGACGTTGACCACCACGAAGTAGTCACCGGTATCCACGTGCGGGGTGAAGATCGCTTTGTGCTTGCCGCGCAGGCGCAGCGCCAATTGCGACGCGAGGCGGCCGAGTGTTTTCTCGGCTGCATCGACCACGTACCAGTCGTGGGTCGTAGTCTCGGCGCGGGCTGAAAAGGTTTTCATGCGGGTATCCTGAATCGGTGCAGCCAACGATAACAACAGAGGACGGACGACGCGGACCGTCGTCGGGGTCAGGATCGCAACGCCTACGCTGCTGCGTGCGTTATGCGATTGAGGTGGCGCAAGAACGGTGCTAGAAATGCCGCCGTCTGCTGGCCCACGATCCCTTGCTTGACGGTCTGACGACTACCGGTCTGACAAATACTTTAATGCGACTTAAATACGTTAAGGCGTGCGCTACCAGCCATGGGCCAGACTGAGTCGACCCATCTCGACGAATCATTAAACCACCAAGGTCGATGGCCACCCGAAGATGACAAGCCGCGCCGCACCAGCGAAAGCCTTGAATGATATGAGTTTCGAGCGGTCGGTGTCAAATTGCGCGTGCGCGACGGCGCGACCGGCGTCACCCGAGCCTCGTCGGTGAGCGTTTTCGCGCTGGCGGCGCTGTCGTCGCTGCTGCTGCCGCCGCTCCTGTTCGTGCTGGCGGCGCTGGCCGGCGTCGGAATGATCGGCCGACACCGCGTGCTGGGAGTGGCCCTCATCATCTCCAGCATGGCCGCCTTGACCTTGGCCTCCACGCCCTTCATCGCCGAGCGACTGCTGCGAGGGCTCGAAACACCCGCGCTGTCGGCGCTGACCCCGGCGCGACCCTTGCCGGAGCGGCGCCAGGCGATCGTCATCCTGGGCGGAGGGCTGTCGCGCGAAGCGCCCGAATACGGCGGCGACACGGTCAACGCGGCGACACTCGAACGGTTGCGCTACGGCGCATGGTTGCACCGGCAAACCGGGCTGCCGATGCTCGTTAGCGGCGGCAAGCCGATGAACACCCGACTTTCCGAGGCGGAGACGATGCGTGTGTCGCTCGAAACCGATTTTCGCGCGCGCCCCCGATGGGTCGAGGGTGATTCCCTCAATACGCGTGAGAACGCCGAGCGCGCGCGCGCCGTGCTGGCGCGTGAGTCGATCGAATCGGTGTACCTGGTGACGCACGCGTGGCATATGCCGCGGGCACGGCGCGCGTTCGAGCGCGCGGGATTCGAGGTCATCGCCGCACCGACGGGCTACACGGCATTGTCCGACCCCCCGTTCGCATGGGTGCCCTCGGCCCTCGCGCTGCGCAACACGCACATCGCGTTGCGCGAGGGGTTGGGCGAGGCCTGGTATCGTCTGGATTCACAACGCCTGCGCGCGCGTCTGCCAGAATCCGCACCATGAAACTCAGAGTGAAGCTCATCGAGGGCGTCGCCTTCCTCGGCGAAAGCGAATCCGGGCATGCGCTCGTGATGGACGGTGCGCCCGAGGGCGGCGGTCGCAACCTGGGTCCGCGTCCGATGGAAACGGTACTGCTCGGCACCGGCGGGTGCACTGCCTATGACGTCGTGCACATCCTGCGCAAGGGGCGGCATGCGATCACCGATTGCGTGGTCGAGATCGAGGCCGAGCGCGCGAGCGAGGATCCGAAAGTGTTCACGCGCATCCACTTCCACTTCAGGGTTACCGGCGACCGGTTGCAGCGCGAAGCGGTGGAGCGCGCGATCCATTTGTCGGCAGAGAAGTACTGCTCGGCGTCGATCATGCTGGCCAAGACGGCGACGATCACGCACGACTTCGAGTTGGTCGACGCGTCGTAACCAGTCCGGTCGGTTCGGCTACTCGGCCCTGATGCGACCCAACGCGCACGTCAGCACTCGAACGTCAGCACTCGAAGCGTCAGCACTCGAACGTCGGCACTCGAACGTCAGGACTCGAACGTCAGCACGGCAACACCCGAACATCGGCGCCAGAACGTCCGCACGACACGCTTCAGTACGACCACGCCGCCACGACCGACGTCAGAGCCAGTACGCGCCGCCGGTCATCACCTTGGAAGTGCTGCGCATCAACGAAGCGACCGGCGCAGGCAGTTTCGCAGCCCCGCGCGCAACCGCCATGCGCGCGTGCCGGATCTCGTCGCTGCGCATCTGTTCGAGAATCGCACGGCTGCGCGTATCGTTCGCGGGCAACCGGTCGAGGTGACGATCGATGTGGGCTTCGACCTGGCGCTCGGTCTCGACCAGAAAGCCCAGGCTGTATCGATCACCGACGAGACCGGCCACTGCCCCGAGCGCGAACGACCCGGCGTACCAGAGCGGATTCAGCAGACTTTCGCGCGCCCCGAGCCCGCGCAGCCGATCGCGGGTCCAGGCCAGATGATCGCCTTCCTCGCGCGCGGTGTGGAGCAACACATCGCGCTTCGCGGGGTCGCGCGCGGTCAACGCCTGCCCCGAGTAGAGCGCCTGAGCGCACACCTCGCCCGCATGATTGACCCGCATCAACGCCCCCGAACGAATACGCTCTTCGGCCACCAGCTCGGGCTCCTCGACGCCTTGCGTCGGCGACGGCCGTGTGGGATGGACGGCGCCCGACAAGGTGCGCAACGCCCGATCGAACTCGACGATCCACTTGTCTACCCGTGACAGCATCCTGCATTCCTCGGTGTTCGTGGCAACAGTGGCGGGGGAACCCTGCGCAAGCCGCCACTGGACTCAGTAGAACAATGCGCGCAGGCGCGCGCCGGGATCCGCCGCGCGCATGAACGCCTCACCGACCAAGAACCCGTAGACGCCATGCGCGCGCATCGATGCCACGTCGCTGGGATCGAGAATACCGCTCTCGGTGATGACGAGGCGTTCGGGACCGATCTGTTGAAGCAACGCGTAGGTGGTGTCGAGGCAGGTATCGAACGTACGCAGGTCGCGATTGTTGATGCCGATCAGCGGCGTCGACAGCCGCAGCGCACGCTCGAGTTCCGACCCGTCGTGCACTTCGACGAGCACCGCCATGCCGAGCGCGAACGCGATCGCTTCGAACTCGCGCAGGCGTGCGTCGTCCAGCGCCGCGACGATCAGCAGGATGCAATCGGCGCCCGCCGCACGTGCCTCGTACACCTGGTAGGCATCGATGACGAAATCCTTGCGCAGCACCGGCAGCGCGCAGGCTTCACGCGCTTCACGCATGAACGCGAGCGAGCCCTGAAAGTACTGTTCGTCGGTGAGCACCGACAGACAGGCGGCACCGGCACGCTCGTAACTGCGCGCGATCGCGGCCGGATCGAACGCTTCGCGCAGGACGCCCTTGCTCGGACTCGCGCGCTTGATCTCGGCAATGACCGCCGGCGCCCGCGCTTCGATCCGCGTGCGGATCGCGCCGAGAAAGTCGCGCGCAGGAGCTGCTGCGGCGGCCAGGGCGAGGATATGAGCGAGCGGTGCTACGCTGCGTGCGCGCGCGACCTCGGCGGCCTTCGTCTGCAGGATACGCGCGAGGATGTCTGGAATGTCGGTGGCGGACATGAGTGTCGAATCGCAACGATTCAGAGGAAGTAACGAGGAACTGGCCCGGTCGGACGGTCCTGCGGTTCACACGAACAAAACCCATTCGACCGAGCGCCGGACGAACGGTAAACGCGGCTACGGCCTGGCGGAGCGCGAAAAGCCCACCAACTGGTCGAGCTTCGCGCGCGCCGCGCCCGAAGCGATGACCTCGGTCGCGCGCTTCACCCCGGCCTCGAGCGTCGGTGCGATGCCCGAGACATAGATCGCCGCGCCGGCGTTCATCGCCACGATGTCGCGCGCGGCACCGGGCGTGTCGGCGAGCACCGCGAGCAGCATCGCCTTCGCCGCGTCGACGGACTCCACGCGGATCGCCGCGATCGACGACACCGCGAGCCCGAACTGCGCCGGATTCACCCGATACTGGGTCACTCGCCCTTCGCGCAGCTCGGCAACGTCGGTGTCGCCGCTCACCGTGATCTCGTCGAGGCCGTCCGCGCCGTGCACGACCATCACGTGGCGGCTGCCCAGTACCTGCAGCACATGTGCCTGCAGCGCCACCAGATCGGGCTTGAACACACCCATCACCTGATTCGGCGCGCCCGCGGGATTGGTCAGCGGCCCGAGGATGTTGAACATCGTGCGCACGCCGAGGTCCTTGCGCACGGGCGCGGCATGCTTCATCGCCGAATGATGGCTCGGCGCGAACATGAAGCCGACGCCGACCTCGCGGATCGAGCGCGCGACGGTCTGCGCATCGAGCGTGAGATCGACGCCGAGCGCCTCGAGCACGTCGGCGCTGCCGCAGCGGGACGTCATCGCGCGGTTGCCGTGCTTGGCGACGCGCGCACCGGCGCCGGCCGCGATGAATGCGGCGCAGGTGCTAACGTTGAAGGAGCCCGTCTCGTCACCCCCGGTGCCGCAGGTATCGAGCAGTGGCCCGTCGATGTCAATGCGCGCGGACTTCTCGCGCATGACCTTCGCCATGCCGGCGATCTCGTCGATGGTCTCG
>JACMMK010000009.1 GCA_014379045.1 Burkholderiales bacterium | reverse complement strand
TGACGTTCCGGCGCGCGATCCCGCGCGTGGCGAGCGATGCGCTCGGCGCCGAGGCGCGCGCGCTCGCCACCGCGATGGGTCAGGCCCGCGACCTGGACGTATTCGAGGACGAGACGCTGAAGCCGCTGGCATCGTCCGGGCAACAGCGTCTGCTCGACCCGGCACTCGCCCAGCTCGTACGCGAGCGTGCGAAGGCGCAGCAGGACGCGGCGAGCGCGTTGTCGCCGCCGGGCTTCACTTCCTTCGTACTCGACCTGTCGCGCTGGCTCGATCTGCGCGTCTGGCGCCAGGGCTCAGGGGTCTCTGCAACGCACGCGCGATCCGCGGGCGACGCGACCGAACGCGGATCGGCCGCCGACGCCCGCATCGAGTCGCCCACGCGTGCCGATCGCGACTCGGCGGGCGGGCGCGCGTCCAAGCGTGCCTCCAGTGCCGCATCATCGGGCTCGACCAAGGGTCACGAAGTCCGCGACCGGGCGCTCGAACAGCAGCGCGCCAATGTCCGGCGCTTCGCGTCGGCGACACTCGAGCGTCGGCATCGGGCGGTGCTCGCAGCCGGTGCGCTACCGTCGTCGATGGAGCCTGTCGCGCGCCACGAGTTGCGCATCGCGATCAAGAAACTGCGCTACGCGGCCGAGTTTTTCTCGAGCCTCTACCCGAACAAGGCGAGCGCCCCATACCTCGATGCGATGGCCGAGTTGCAACAAGCGCTGGGTACCCTCAACGACATCGCGACCGGCGAACGGCTCGCCGAGGAGCGATTCGTCGGCGTGCTCGACCCTGCCGCCGGCGCCTTGCTGGCCGGCTGGCGTCTCGGGTTGGGCAGCGCGACGTTGCAGGACGCCGACCGCGCCTGGGGGCACTTCAGTCGGGCGGAAGGATTCTGGTAGAAACGGCGGTCGGCTCGATCGATTACGTGTCGAGCCCGTACGACTTTACCGATGCGGGGAGGAACGTCGCGATGAATCTGATCCTGTGGCGGCACGCCGAGGCCGAAGAGGCATCGAACGACCTCGCGCGCCAGTTGACGGCAAAGGGACACCGCCAGGCGCAGCGGATGGGTGCCTGGCTCGAGGCGCGTCTGCCCGACAAATACAAGGTGATCTGCAGTCGCGCGCGACGCTCGCAGGACACCGCGCGCGCACTCACCGAGAAGTTCCGGATCGATCCGAACATCGATCCGGGGGCTTCGTATGCTGCGGTGCTCGCCGCGGTCAACTGGCCGCAGGCGCCCGGAACCATCGTCGTCGTCGGTCACCAGCCGACGCTCGGCGAGGTCGCATCGATGATCCTTGCCGGCGCACCGGCGGACTGGGCGATCAAGAAAGGCGCGCTCTGGTGGATCTCGTATCGTGAGCGCGAACGGGTCGGCGAGATCGCGCTGCGCGTGGCGATGTCGCCCGATCTGCTCTGAACCCAGGGCTGAGGGCGCCTGGGGGTGCCTGAAGATGCCTTGTCGCGGGTCGGCGCGGACCCGTACCATCTACGCATCTCAAGCCCGTGAGGATCGCCATGCCGACCACGATGCCGAGCGCTGCTTCGCCCTCGATTGCGCCTGCCGTCCGGCTCGGCGTCTGGATCCGATGGGATGCGACCGACGCGCCGGCGCCGCTGGTCGTCGACGTCTCGCGCAGTGGTCGAGAGTATCCGCACGAATTCCGCTCACCGCTGCCGTTCACCGTCGTGCACGACAACGCATCGATGTATGTCGAAGAGCTCTTCGGCCACACGCCGGCCGCCGGCGGCACGCTGCTCTACGCGTGCTTTCCGAACACCTACGTCGACGTCAATCGCGATGAGCTCGACCTCGACCCGGCAGTGATCGACGGCGAGTATCCAGTCCCGCTCGCGCCGACCCCGATCGCGCTGCGCGGCCTCGGGCTGATCAAGACGCTGTCACGCTATGGTGAGCCGATGCAGGAGAAGCCGCTGACGCCCGCCGAGGTCGAGGAGCGACTCGAGCGCTTTCATCGGCCGTATCACGAGGAGCTGCTGCGCATCGTCGCCGCGACGCATCGGCGCGATGGCTACGTGCTGCAACTTTCCTGCCATTGCATGTCGGCGGTGGGCGCGCCGACGCACGGCGATGCGGGCCGCGCACGCGCGGACTTCTGCATCAGCGATCTGAACGGCATCACGGCCTCGCCACGATCGATGGAGTTCGTCGTCGAGACCTTGCGCTCGTTCGGCTGGTCCGTGTCGATCAACGACCCCTACCTCGGCAACGAGTTGATCCGACGGCACGGTGCTCCGGCACGCGGCATCGATTCGATCCAGATCGAGGTGAACAAGAAGAACTTCATGGACGTGAAGACGTTCCGTCGCAACGACGGCTTCGAGCGGGTGCGGGCTGATTTGTCGCGCCTGCTCGATCTTGCCGCGGGCGAGGCACGCAGGCGCGCGGCGGGGTGAGGACGGGGTGTCTGGTTCATCGACGGGGCGGCTCATCCGCGTTCTATTCGAATTCGGCGGGCACAGGATGCTCTGACCGTGCAATTCGACCGGTGCGGGAATACGCGTGCCGTCCTCCCGCCGCGGTCAGCCCAGGAGGGCGTGGCCTGGAATCGCCGACGACCCGCGGCGCTCGCAGGCTCAATCCGCCCTGACCCCAGTCCTTCTCACCACCTCACCCCAACGCGCTACGTCGGCCTTCACGATGGCTGCGAATTCGCCCGGCGTGTCGGAAACGGCTTCGGCCCCCTGCAGGGCGAGCGCGTCGCGCACTTCGGGGAGGCGGGCGAGCCGGGCGACTTCGGTCGCCAGGCGGGAAAGAATCGGCGTGCCGGTGCCGGCGGGCGCGAACAGGCCGTACCAGGCGACCGTCTCGTGTCCGGGCAGGCCCGACTCCATGACCGTAGGCACGTCCGGGACGAGGGCCATCCTGCGCGCGCTGGTGACGGCAATCGCGCGCAGCTTGCCCGCGCGCAGGTGTGGCAGCGCGGTACCCACCGTGGTGACCGACAGCGCCACATCGCCGCTCATCACCGCTGACATCGCAAGCCCGCTGCCCTTGAACGGGATCGCGGTCATTTCGATGCCGGCCTGCTGGCGGAAGACCTCGCCGCTCATGAACAGGAAGTTGCCTGCGGTCGCGTAGTTGAGGACGCCAGGCTGCCTGCGCGCGAGCGCGATCAGTTCCTTCACGGTGCGTGCCGGCAGTGAAGGATGCACGATGATCATGTTCGGCAGCAACGCGACGCGGGTGATCGGTGCGAACTCGCGCAGCGGGTCGAAGCCGGTCTTTTCATACAACGTCGCGTTGATCGCGTGCGTGCCGGTCGTGCCCATGACGAGTGTGTAGCCGTCGGGGGCGGCCTTCGACACCGCCTGGGCACCGAGCAGCCCGCCTGCACCGCCACGGTTTTCGATCACGAACGGTTGTGCGAAGGACTCCTGGAACCGCTGCGCGAAGACTCGCGTCACCACGTCGGTGGCGCCACCGGGGGCGAACGGCACGACGATACGCACGGGTTTGACCGGCCAATCCTGTGCGTGCACTGGCAATGACAATGCAGCGACCGGGGCCAGAGCTGCGAGCGTGCGCGCCACGGCCGGCGCGCTGCGCCGTCGGGCGTGTGCGGACGGGAGGCTGGGTCGCATCGGAAGTTCCTTGACCAGTGGAGCGATTCATTCTGGTCACCCGGCAGCGATGCGTCAATGCCGCCGAGGACGGAAGGATGTGGCGCGCCGTAGAATTCGGCGCATCGTCAATGATGGGGACAACGAGTGTTCGAGTCCGCCGAGCTGGGGCATCGCGTCGACAAGGAAGTGTACGCGCGCAGGGAGCCCGCCCTGCGCGCAGCGTTGCTCGAGGCGCAACTCGCGCTGGGCGCGCAGAAGCGCTTCCCGGTGGTGATCGTGATCGGGGGCCTCGACGGTGCCGGCAAGGGCGAGACGGTCAACCGGCTCAACGAGTGGATGGACCCGCGGCACCTCCTGACCCACGCTTTCCCCGAGCCCTCGGACGAAGAGCGCGACCGGCCGCGCATGTGGCGCTACTGGCGCGTGCTACCACCCAAGGGGCGGATCGGCATTCTTTTCGGTGCGTGGTACGACGATCCGCTGCTCGACCGCGTCGCCCGGCGCATCCGACCGCGGGCGTTCGAACGCCACCTCGACGAAGTGCAGCGCTTCGAGCAGATGCTCTCCGACGAAGGCGCGCTGCTGCTCAAGTTCTGGTTACATCTGTCGCGCCGCGACCAGAAGGCGCGCTTCACCGCGCTCGAGAAAGATCGACGCACCCGTTGGCGGGTGACCCGGCAGGATTGGGAGCGCCATGCGCAGTACGACCGGTTCCGCAAGGTCGCGGAACAGCTGGTGCAGCGCACGTCCGCCGCCCACGCACCGTGGCAGGTGATCGAAGGCGTGGACGAACACTATCGAAGTCTCGCTGTCGGCGACACGCTGCTCGCCGCGCTGCGC
>JACMMK010000137.1 GCA_014379045.1 Burkholderiales bacterium | reverse complement strand
CTTGAACGCCGGGCGCCGACCTCGTCGGAGAGTGCTGCGGCGTACGAGAACTTCTGCGTGCTCGACATCGGCATTCATCGGATCGAATGGTTGTATCTGCATTCGCAGCACAAGCGTCGCGCGCTGTTCGAGATCGACCAGCCTGCCTGGAGCAGCCACTGGCTGACCCCCTGAGGCGCGATGATCATGTCGCGCGACGATCACCGTCCCGCAACGGCCCGGCGTCGGAGCATCGCACCGGCCATCAGTACGCCGAGCAGCACCAGCGCCGGTAGCGGAAGCGCCGGCACGCTGGCGTTGGAACCCGAAGGCGGTGTCGGCGCCGCCGGAGCCGGATCGTTCGGCACCGCCGGACCCTCAGGGTTCGGTAGGGTCGGCACGTCCGGTCCCGGAGCGGTCGGTACGGCTGGCGTCGGGGGCGGTACCGCGGGTGTCGGTGCCGGCGTGATCGTCGCGATCACCGATGGCGGCGTCGACGCGCCGTTGTTCGCGTCGCCCGAGTACGACGCGGTGATCGGATCGACGCCGACCGGCAGCGCCGTCGTCGTGAGCGTTGCGGCACCGCTGATCAAGCCGACCGGCGGCGCCAGCAGCGTCGCGCCGAGCGAGAACTGCACCGAGCCGCTCGGTGCATTGCCGGTGACCTCGGCGCGCAACGTGACCGACTGGCCGGCGGCCGCGGTGTTCGGCGATACCGTCAGCGCGACCGACGCCGCCGCCGGCCCCAGGCGACGCACCAACCACAGCGACACCGCAGAGGGTCCGAGCACGCGTGCATCGAGCACGAGCCTTCCCTGCACCACCGCTGCGTCGAACTGTTCGACTTTCTGCAATGCGACCGCGGCCGCATCGGGCACCTGCCCGGCCGCGATGAAGCGCGCCACGTTGCTGGTCTGAGCGTCGACCAGATGCCGTTCGACCCTTACTGGCCCGTCGAACGCGAGATTCTCGAAGGTCACGGTGACGCTTTCGGCCACCGACGCGTCGTAGATCGGGTTGGCGCTGCCGCCGTAACCGAGCGCGTGATTGAACACCATCGCGCCGGCGGATACGCCGTCGGCCGAAACGAGCGCACGGACGTTCGGCTGCAGCGATGAGGTGGTGACCGAACGGCGCGTCCCCGGCAACAGCGTCGTCATGCGGAACACGTTGAACAGCGGCGTCGGATATTCGATGCCGTTCTGGATATGCGTGTAGGTCGGAAAGCCCGCCTCGCCAGTCTGATTGCCGCCGAAATTGTTCCGTATCAGCAGGATCGAGCCCGCTGACGCGGTGCCGCCGATCGCCTCGGTGAGAAAGGCCGCCACCCACGCCGCGCCGACATGGGTGTCGTTCGGAAAACTGTAACGCCGGTCGCCGGTGACATCGCTCGGACCCCACTCGGTGATCGAGATCGGCACGTTGCCACGTCCTGCGGCAACCAGCGCCGCACGCGCGCGCAAGCCCCGCGCGCGCACGGAACTGCCGGGCACGCCGCCGAAACCGAGCAGCGGGCTCGCGTAGTAATGCAGACTGAGCACGTCGAGGCGCAGGTTCTCGTTCGCCACGTCGCGCACGAAGCGCTCATGCCAGTAGGTTCCGGTGAGGAACAGCGACTGCCCGCCCATCGCCGGGCCGGCAATGCGCACGCTTCGGCCCGGGTTCTCGGCCGCGACCCGCGCGACCGCGCGTGCCCATACACGATACAGCCGCATCATGTGCTGGTAGCGTGCGTCGTCGCCCTGACCCACGCCGGGGTTGGCGAGCGTCCACAGGTCGGTCGCGGTCATCGTGATATCGACCTCGTTGGTGACTTCGAACAGCACGTCCGGGAAGCCGGTGCTCTCGAACTCGACCGCGACGTGGCGCACGAGCTTGTCCGCATAGTCCTGATAGCGCGCCCACTGCGCTGCCGACCACTGGGCGGCCGCACCCGGGAGGTGCGGTGGCTGGCGCTGGCCGACGATGATGTGCGGGGCGATGCCGTAGCGCTTCGCCCAGGTGATGAAGCCCAGCCGGAAGGACGGCACGAAGCGGCCATTCGCATCGAGCACCGATTCGTACTCGTTGTTGATGAATCGCAGCGTGCGCGTGCCGACTTGCTGCATGAACGGCGCGGTGACCTCGACGCCGTAGTTGGACTCGGGAAACCCAGCGCCGCGAAAGATGCCGCGCGCGGCTTCGAGGTCGTCGAGTCCTGATTCACTGACCTGGCGCGCGGCATCGACGCGCACCGAAGGCGGTGCCTGCGCCGCGCTGAGCGTCGTTGCAAGGATCAATGCTGCGGTGGCGATCAAGTGTTGAATCTGCATCCCAGTCCCCTTTATGTTGCACTGCTCGTCCCACGTTGCGCGTGTCCTGCGGCGCAATGGACGGCGTGTGTTTAGTGGTCGGGAGCTTGGCGCATTGGGATGACAGTTACTTGAATTACTTGAGTATTTTTACTTCCCTCTCACAATTTCGTGGGCTTCAATACATGCGCACCTGTCAGCCTTCCACATCGGCGGATGTCGGTGCTGGGTGAGCGGGCGCGCAGCGGGCGACGCGCCACGCCAGGAGGCTGCGCGGGGCCGCGTAGGGGTCCTGCGCTATGTACCCACGGCCACAGAATCCCTCACGGCCGGGCCATCCTTTACCGCACTGTCGGCTGGATCGGGGCCGCGGGCGCCGGGGGCAGCCTTGCCGGCCGCCATCCCGCTCAGCTAGATCGTGACGACCTTCGCCGCGTGCGCCTGCAGTTCCACGATCGTCGCCATGTTGCCGACCTCGCCGACTTCGACACGATCGATCAGGCCGTAATGGTCGAGGCAGGTCCGGCACGCGATGAGGCGCACGCCCAACGCCGACAACGTGCGCAGTTCGTCGAGGCAAGGCGAATCATCGGCAACCAGTTTGACGCCGGCCGTATAGAAGGCCACCGCCTGCGGACGCATGCCGAGTTCGATCAGCGTGGCGAAGTAGGTGACGATCACGCGCCGGCGCAGCGCGTCATCGCCTTGCCCGAGGCCTTCGCCGGTCGCGACGATCACCGTGTCGGAGAAATCCAGGAGCAACATGAAAGCGTCCTCTCTGTTCGACGTGCGCTCAGCTGAGCGCCTTGAAGCGGATGCGTTTCGGCTTGGCACCTTCTTCACCGAGACGCTTGCGCTTGTCGGCCTCGTACTCGTGGTAGTTGCCGTTGAAGAACGTCCAGTGCGACTCGCCCTCGCACGCGAGAATATGCGTCGCGATGCGATCGAGGAACCAGCGGTCGTGCGAAATCACCAACAGGCAGCCGGCGAACTCGAGCAGCGCGTCTTCGAGCGCACGTAGCGTCTCCACATCGAGGTCGTTCGACGGCTCGTCGAGCAGCAGCACGTTGCCACCCTCCATCAGCGTCTGCGCGAGATGCAGTCGCCCGCGCTCCCCGCCCGACAGTTGCCCGACCTTCTTCTGCTGGTCGGCG
>JACMMK010000136.1 GCA_014379045.1 Burkholderiales bacterium | reverse complement strand
CGTAAGCGCGAAGCTTCGTCGGATCCACTACCACCTGGTACTGCTGCACGAAGCCACCGATGCTCGCGACCTCAGCTACGCCGGGGGCTTTCGCCAACTGGTAGCGCAGGTACCAATCCTGGATCGTGCGCAATTCCGCCAGGTTGTGCTTGGCCCCGACCAGCGCGTATTGGAAGACCCAGCCGACGCCGGTCGCGTCGGGCCCGAGCGAAGCCTTCGCGCCAGCGGGCAGTCGCGCCTGCGCCTGGTTCAGATACTCGAGCACGCGCGAGCGCGCCCAGTAGAGATCGGTACCGTCCTCGAACAGCACATAGACGAACGAGTCACCGAAGAACGAATACCCGCGCACGGTCTTCGCCCCGGGCACCGACAGCATCGTCGTGGTCAACGGATACGTGATCTGATTCTCGACGATGCGCGGTGCCTGCCCGGGATACGTCGTGCGGATGATGACCTGCACGTCGGACAGGTCGGGCAGCGCATCCAACGGCGTGCGCAACAGCGAATGGATGCCCCACGCCGTCACCATCAGGGTCGCCAGCAGCACCAGGAATCGATTGCCGATCGACCAGCGGATGACATGGGCGATCACGGCGCGCCTCCCGGACCCATCGGCAGCTGAGGCGACGGTCGCGGTGGCGTTGGCGCTGGTGTAGGGGCGGGTGTCGGCTTCGGCTTCGGCTGCGCTTGCGATGACGGGGTGCTCGCTGTGGGTGCTACCGGCGACATCGCGGTGAGGCGCGGCACTCCGTCCGGTTCGAGATAGAACTCGAAATTGACCTTGTCGCCGGTGGCGAGCCCGCGCGGCAACCCGTTGCTCGGCGGCTTGAAGTCCATTGTCATCGACGGCCACTTCAACGAAGCGATCGGTCCATGCGACAACGTGATCGCATCGCGACCGATGGCCTCGACCCGCGCATCGCCTTCATGGCGTTGCGTCGACACCGCTGCGCCGGGCGGCGGCGCCGCGTTCAGGCGTGCCTCGACGCCCTTCAGGCTGGCCTCCGAATCGATCAGGAACTGCGACGACACGACCACGCGCTGTCCAGACTGCAGTCCGCGCCTCACCTCGGTCTGGTCACCGCTCTCGATGCCGATCTCGACATCGACCGGCCGGAAGCGGCCGTCTTCCTCCGCCAGCATGACGACGGTGCGCCTGCCGGTCTGGATGATCGCCTCGGTGGGCACCAGCAATACCTTGCCCGGGCGCGGGTCCATGAACTGCATCTGCACGGACATGCCCGGCACGAGGCGCGCACCGGGGTTCGCGAGTTCGAGCCGTACCCTGATCGTGCGCGTCGCCGCGTCGATGCGCGGCAGGATCGCCTGGACCCGGCCGGCGAAGGTCGTGCCCGGCACCGCCGGGCTTTTCGCTTCCACGCGCGCACCGGGTCGCACGAGTGCCGCCTGGCTTTCCGGCAGCTCGGCCTCGGCCCATATCGTGCCCAGCCCGTTGATCCTGAACATCGCCGCGCCGGACATCACCGTCATGCCTTCGCGCACCATCAGCTCGGTGACGACGCCACCGATCGGCGCAGTCAAGGCGATTCGTGGCTGGGTTCGGCCGGTCGTTTCGACCAGCGCCACCTGCGCCTCGCTCATGCCGACCTGACGCATGCGCTGACGCGCGCCGTCGATCAATCCGCCGAGGTCGACCCCTCGCATGCGCCGCACCGACAGGAACTCCTCCTGCGCCGCGATCCACTCGGGTATGTAGAGTTCGGCAAGGATCTGGCCCCGCACCACGCGGTCGAACGCGGCGCGCACGTGCAGGCGTTCGATGTAGCCGGTGGCGCGCGCCTGCACGAGCGCCTGGTCGCGCTCGTTGTAGGCGATGCTGCCGACCGCGTTGACCTGCGGCGCCAGCGTGCCTTCGCTCACCAGTGCGGTGCGCACGCCGAGGTTCTGCTGGATGCGCGGGCTCACCGTGACGCTGCTGCCATCGGCATTGCCGCCGGCATAGACCGGCACCAGCATCATGTCCATGAACGGGGATTTCGCCGGCTGGTCGAATCGATTACCCGGCACCATCGGGTCGTGGTAGTAGAGAATCTTCGCGCCAGTCGCCGGGTCCATGTCGCCGGCCCGGATGCCTGCGGTGATATGGCGGCGCGTGGCCTCCTCTCCCTCTGCGATGCTCTGCGGGAGCGCGCTCGGTGCGGCCGCGGACATCGAGCCGCCCGTAACGGCGTTCTCACCGGGCGGGGAGGCGGGTGACGGCGCCGAAGCGGTCATGCCCATGCCGCGTTGCATGCCGGCAGAGTACAACGCGTATCCTGCGCCGCCCAGGGCAGCGGCTGCGACGATTGCGAACAGCACCGGTTTCGGATTCATCGCGGCGACACCTCGATCGGGGCGGCGCCCGCCGCCCGTTGGGGGAGATACTCGGCGGGTATCAGATACTCGACTTCGGCCCACAACGTGGCCGTTTCGCTCTCGAGGCGAAGACGCTCCAGCCGCGTCTCGATCTCGATGCGACGGCCCTCGAGCACGGCCGTCAACGGCGCAGTGCCGCCTCGATAAGCGGCGATCGCGGCCTGCGTGCGCGCTGCGGCGAGTGGAATCAACGTCCCATCGTAATGCGCCAGTCGGTCGCGATTGCCCTGCCACTGCAACACCCAGCCGAGCGTCTCGGCCGCGCGCTCGCGCAGGGCTTCCTCCCGCTCAGCGCGCGCCTGCTCGATTCCCGCGAGACGTGCCGCGAGCTCGCGATCCTGGCGGCTGGCGCGCTGGATCTGCAGGGGAATCGACACGTTCAGCGACACCATGTTCGAGAACGCGGGACCGCGTTGGCTGTACATGAGTTCCACGCTCCAGTCCGATCTGCGGTTGAGCTGCGCGATATCGGCCTCGGCGCGGGCGATCGCCTCGCGCCGTTCCATCAACGTGACCTGAGGGTGGTACGCGAGTCGACGCTCCACCTCGCTCGCGTCGAGGCTGATCACCTCGAGGCCTGCGGGCAGCGGTAGTGGCTCTGCAGCATCTTCACCGACCCAGCGCGCGAGTTGCGTGCGCGCAATCGAAATCTGCAATGCGACGAGCCGGATACTGTCATCGATCCGCGCCACTGCCGATCGCGCGGCGAAGACGTCGGCCTGACCACCGCGCCCGCCGCGGTAGGCTGCCTCGGCGGCGTCGATCTGAAGCGCCGCCTCGATCCGCTGCTGCTGCAACAGCGTGTGCGTCCGTTCCCGGTAGTGGCGCTCGAGCCAGGCCAGCGCGGTCGCGCGGCGCAGGTTGGCGAGCGTCAACGCGCGGGCCGCCTCCCCTGCCTCGGCTTCGCGCGCGAAGCGTGCGGTGCGCGCCTGCAACTTCTCGCCGTGGGTGAACTCCTGCGCCACGCCGATCGAGCGCATCGTCATGAAGTCACGGGTAACGCTGAAGCGATCGGGTCCGTCGACCGGCAGGTTGTTGACGCCCGCCTTCAACGTCGGATCGGGCAGGCGGCCTGCCGCGCTCGACAACTCGCGCGACGCGGTGATGGCATAGCCTTGAGCGACGAGCTGCTGCGATCGCTGCTCGGCGCGATGCAATGCCTGCTCAAGGCTCAGCCGCTCTGCTGCGACAGCATCGAAGCCGACTATCAGCCATACCGCCCATGCGGTCACGCAGACGTGTCTGCCCCAGTGGCGCGGCTGAGTCGACGACGGCGTCGACGATGATTGGATTTCCATGGATCCTCCGGACAACGAACATGCGTCGTGTCGTACTCGACCGCCAGCAGCGGCTACGCTGCGCGCGAGCGAGTGCGACTCACTGGCTGAATGGCCTCGGAATGTGCCGAGGCAGTCAGCGGTGCGTCGTCGTGCGGATCAGATCCGGAATACGCAGTGCAGGATGGCGTGCGGCGGACGCGACGCAGCCAGCGTCATCGGCGATGCGGCAGGCGCAGTGATGGACAAGGCTGCCGGATCGGGTAGCGCGGGAACCGGATACAACACATACAGACAGACATCGGGCGCCGTCGGCGTGGCGACCTGACTGCTCTGCATGCCGACCTTGCAATGCTCGGCGCACAGATTCGGCGACTGCGGGTCTTTCACGGTGGCTGCCGGGTCGCAATGCGAGGCACCCGCGCGCGTCATCGTTGGCGAATCGTCGGTTGCATCCTGCACGGTGAGCATCGCCGCGGCAGACACGGCGGGATCGCTCGACGCGGAAGCCGCCGCAGGACAGGCATAGGCAGCGATCGCAACCTGCGTGAGCAGGAAGCTCGCGACGAGCCCACGGGCCAACGTTCGCATCCAGCGGCGGTTGATCAACTGACGCTCGCTGTCCATGCCCGCGCGCGGCGCGTTGAAGAGGCACCCACCCGCTGTTCGACGGTACTTATGCCGAATGCCATGTAATGTTGTCGTGCGTCGTGTCGTGGTGGGAGGGGCTGGTACCAAGCCAGGCGTCGTTGTTCAGCCCAGTGGGCACGAGCGCGTGACGCAGCCGCGAGTCTAGCGCGTCCATTGTCGCGTTGGGGCCGTTGAGCGCCAGTCGATCAGCCCTTGGCCGCCGTTGCAGCCGCGATACCGTCGAGCACCGTCGATCTCAGCAAGCTCGCCCTGGGTCAGCCAGACCATCGATGAACTCATGCACCGGCATTCGATCGAGCGCGTCCGGATCGTCGCG
>JACMMK010000135.1 GCA_014379045.1 Burkholderiales bacterium | reverse complement strand
GCAGCGTCGGCTCCGCCCGCCGGACGCTTTCGCGCTGCCCGTGAACCGCGCTCAGCCACGACGCGTTTCCTCACGATCCGATGGCGCGGCACGACGCCGCGCGGCGAAGAAGTCGGAGAGCAGGGCTGCGCTCTCGCCCGCCAGCATGCCGCCGACGATCTGCTGGGCGTGGTGGTTCAAGCGCGCCTCGGCGAACAGGTCGATCACGCTGCCGCAGGCGCCGGTCTTGGGGTCGTGCGCACCGAACACGACCCGTGTCACGCGCGCGTGCTGGATCGCGCCTGCGCACATCGCGCACGGTTCAAGGGTCACGAACAGCGTGCAGCCGGGCAAGCGGTAGTTGCCGAGGCAGGAGCCCGCCGCGCGCAGCGCCTGCACTTCGGCGTGTGCGGTCGCGTCGACCAACCCGATCGGACGATTGAATCCGCGCCCGACGATCGCACCGTCGCGCACGACCACGGCGCCGACCGGCACTTCGCCGTGACGTGCTGCTTCCGACGCGAGCAGCAACGCCTCGCGCATCCATCGTTCGTCGGCGGTCGGAGGCGCGACGGCGTTCACAGGCCGAGTCGCTCCATCCAGCGCGCCAGGGCGCGCTCGTTCGCATTGCCTTCTTGCTGGTGCTGCCTGACCGCTGCGCGGTCCGCGGCGCTTCGATTCTGCGACAGCTTGAACTTCGCCTGTACGCGCCGCGCATGGAGTCGGAACGCGACGATGCCATCGAGCATCCGGTTCTGATACGTGGGCGGCAGCGTCTGCCATTGTGCGATGTACGGCAGGTCGTGCTCGGTGATCAGCGCCTTCTGCGCGGCGTTCTTGGCGGCGCGCTCATCGAGCACCTCGATCGTGCCGTTGACCTCGACCGCGATGTAGTTCCACGTAGGTACCGCCTCGCGGTCAGCGTAGCGGGCAGGCGAGACATAAGCGTCGGGCCCCCTGAATACCGCCAGCGCCACCGGCCCGACCGACCAGGCCCGCCACTGCGGATTGCCGCGGGCCAGATGGCCGAGCAGCGTCAGTGCGTCGGCCGGCGCGTGCGCGCACGCTGCCGTCTCGATCACCAGCGGTACGCTCGTGACCATCGGTCCGTCTTCGCTGGTGCTGATCAGCAGCGCGAACGGATACTCACGGATGATCTCGAGCGCCGCCGCGCGATCGTCGACGGCAAACTGGCCGGGCAAATACATCGACAACGCGTGCTCCCGCGCGCTCCCCGGAGGGAGTCAGTTCGAAGGGTGTCATGGTCGCGGCCGCCACTGCTCCACCAGCAGGTGCCGGTAGCGCGCGGCGTCCGGTGTCGGCCGGCCCGACACCTTGGCCAGATCGTCGATCCGGCGCAATTCGACTGCCGCCCGATGATACGGGTTTGCCTCGAATGCCGCGATCTCGCGCGCGTTCATCGCGCCGCCCTGGACGCGCAGGCTGCGTTTCGAGCTTTCCGACAACGTGTCGTGATAGCTCGGATCGACGGCGCACAGATAGCGCTTGGCGGGCACGTGAAAACGCACCGGCTCGGTCACGGCGGCGACGAACGAGCGTTCGAGCCATCGTGCACCGAGCGCTTCATGCTCGAGGTCACGCTCGAGGAAGTCGCCGTTCGCATCGTGTTCGTCGGCGAGCAGATGCCCGACATCGTGCAGCAGTGCCGCCGCCACCAGACTCGGCGGATTGCCGCGTGCCGCGGCGAGCGACGCACTTTGCAGCGCGTGTTGCCACTGCGTCACCGACTCGTCGTAGTTGCTGGCCCCGGCTTGCGCCATCCAGTCGAGCAGAGCATCGACGAAGTGCTGCGCATCGGGCGTCGCGCTGGGCGGCCTGATCCGGCGCGAGTCGATACGGTCGGTGCCCGGCTGCGCAGCGCGCCCCTGAAAATGGCCGATGGTGCTGATACGCGACGACCCGTCCGCCCCGTGCGCGCTGATCGCGCGCTCGCGCTCAAGATAGTACTCGGCGCGCTTGTCGCCTTCGGACGTCGCGTTGTAGGTCAGGTAGATCGCGCGCCGCGACGCCGACGTGAGATTGGGCCCGCTGCGATGCGGCGCGTACGAGGTGAAGAACACCACCCCGCCGATGGGGACCTCGATCGCCTGCCACGGCAGCGACGCCGCGATGCCGGGGGCGATGCAGCCGTCGCCGTCGTCGGGCAGCATCGTTTCATCGCCGAGCGGCGAGAATTCGAGACAACCATTGTCGAGCGTCATCGCATCGACCGCGACCATGCAGGTGATGTGGCGCTTGATGAACGCGTAGGCACTCGCGTCCTGATGGGCGTTGAAACCAGCGCCACCGGCGGCCTTGTAGTTGATTTTCTCCTTGTAGATCGTTGCGGGCTCGCCGATCAGTTCGCCCGCAAGCGCCGGTAGCGTACCGCGCGTGATCATCGCGGCGAGCGCGGCATGATCCTCGATATAGCGCTCGGTGCGGCAGAGCGCCTCCCCGGTCGCGGTCTGTTCGTAATAGTGCAGACGCGAATTGCCCGGCCCGGCGGCCGCGGCGATCTCGTCGACCCAGCCGGCCATCGCCTCGCGCAACGCTTCGGGCAATGCGTCGGGCAGCACGACCCAGCCATCGCGGGCGAAAGCTGCGCGTGGCGCGGCGGTGAGCAGGTCGGCAGCGCAGGCAGGGCCGACAGCATCGAAGGTTTCGGCGGTGGCGGCAGACGGCACAGTCGGAGTATCCATGGCAGCAGTCCTGGTGAGCGAAGGCGCGAGGAATAGCCTCGAACGCTTCGAGATGGTTCGGAATTTCGTCGTACCGGGGTCGTTGCGACGGCGCGCGCCAAACACGAATCACGCGCCGCGAGGTTCAGAGGAGGCGCCTGCGCAGTCGCGCCGAGACCTGATCCAGCGCGAACACGGTGAGGAAGATCGCGATCAGGATCGTCGTGACATGCCCGTAGTTGAACAGGTCGTAGCGGCCCTTCAATTCCTGGCCGATACCGCCGGCACCGACGATTCCGATCACCGTCGCCATGCGCACGTTGCGGTCGAGTACGTACATCGTGTAGGCGACGTACTGCGGCAGCACCTGCGGCAACACGGCGGTCCAGATCACCTTCAGCTTGGATGCGCCGAGCGCGGCGAGCGCCTCCTGTGGTTTGCGATCGGCGTTCTCGATGTCCTCGGCGTAGAACTTGCCGAGGAACCCCGCCGCGTGGAGCCCCAGCGCGAGGATGCCTGCCACCGGTCCGAAACCGAAGGCGAGCACCAGGAACAACGCGCTGATCAACTCTGGAATCGCGCGCAGCAGACTGACCGCGCCGCGCGCCGTGCCGTAGGCGAACCGATTCGGCGCATAGTTGGCGGCGCCGAAGTACGCGAGCGGCGCACTGAGCAGCACCGCCAGCAAGGTCGCCCAGAACGCTATCTCCAGTGTCTCGAGCATCTTCGCGGCAACGCGCGTCGCGTAACCGAACGGCTCGACCAGCACTTCGCGCTCGGACACGGTCTCTTCCATCTGCAGCGTGCGCGGGTCGAGCCGGGCCTCGCGGGTTTGTTCCCGTTCGATGCGGGCGAGCCACGGCAGTCGTTCCCGGTCGAGATCTTCGATGCGCGCGAGTTCGGTGCGCTCGCTGATCACCGGGGGGAACATCGCCTCACCGACGCGCGCGATGCCGCGCCCGACCTGCGACTGTGGGGCGAGACCGAGCTGCGCGCCGACCGCCTCGCCGAGTTGGTGGATCATCACGTCGATCTGCACGCGCTGCGCCGACCAGCCCAGTGCAATCAGCACGACCAGTAGCACGAGTCCGGACTTGAGGCCGTAGGGCGGGCGCGCGAGCCAGCGCTCGATCGGCGCGCTCGGTGCGGCCGGCGCAACGCTTGCAGGATTGGCAACGCTAGTCATGTTCTGCTCCTTCGGTCTAGAGCGTGATCAGGAAGCGGATCGCTTCGGGGCGGAACCGGCTCACCACGAACTCGACCGCCTCGCCGGTGGCAGCGTCGACGTTCACGCTCTCGACCACCAGATGCAGCGCGCCCGGAGCCAGCCCGAGATGGGCCGCGGTCTCGGCACTGGCGGGCAACACGGCGAGCGTGCTGTCGCGGCGAACCAGGACGATCGAGAGCGTGGCGAGCAGCGCATGCAGTTCCCCGCCGTCGTAAAGATCGAGCGCAAGCCGACACTTCGGATCGGTCAGGTGATGCGAAGACATCCCCATCGCCGAGCCATCGAGCAGGCGCAGCGTGTCGATGCGGATCACGCTGTCGTCCGGTGCCAGCCCAAGTTTTCCGGCGACCGTGCCGGCGGCCGTTTCCACACGTTTGTCGAGCACGCGTCGCTCGGACTTGCGGCCGGCCGAGGACACCGTCTCGGTGAAGCGCGACAGACGTCCCAGCACGTAGTCGATGCGCTGGTCGACCGTCGGCTCGGGCACCGCCGCGGGCATCGCGGCCAGGTGGCGTGCCACCGACGTGTCGTCGTCCGACATTTCGTACACGCGACGGATCACCGCCGGCGTCAGCTCACCGGGCGGCCCGTCGAAGACGACCTGGCCGGCGTGTACGGCGACGATGCGGTCGGCGAACTCCTGCGCGAGATCGAGCTGATGCAGACTGCACAGCACCGCGGCCCCACGCTCCTTCGCCGCCGAGTGCAGCAGCGACAGTACGTCGCGACTCACCTTCGGGTCGAGGCTCGCCACCGGCTCGTCGGCCAGAATCAGGTCCGGGTCGAGCATCAGCGCGCGCGCGATGCCTACCCGCTGCTGCTGGCCGCCGGACAGGTCCTGCACACGCCGGAACACCTGCGTTTCATCGAGGCCCACGCGCCGGATCAGCGACCAGCACTTGCGCCGCAGCGCTGCCGGATACCACGCGCTCGCGCTGCGCCACCACGCGGCCTGCGCGAGCGCGCCCGACAATACGTTCGCTGCGACGCTCGAGCGCGGCACCAGGTTGAACTGCTGATGGATCATCGATACGCGCTGGCGCACCTCACGCAGCGACTTGCTCGATACACGCTTGCCGTCGAACACGACTTCGCCCGAGGTGGTGTCGGTTAGGCCGTTGACCGCGCGCAACAGCGTCGACTTGCCCGCACCGGAGCGTCCCAGCAGCACGCAGAACTCGCCCGGTGCGACATTGAAGCTGACCGCCTCGAGCGCGCGCACGCCCGGGGGAAACGATTTGCCTACATCCTTGAAACTCAACAGCGGTCGAGGCTGCGCGGCGCTCGGCTCACGGCGCAGGAACGACAGCACCGCGCTCATTTCTGCCCCGCCTTTCTGAGCACCGCGACCTTGAGTGCGTCGTTGACCTTGGCCATCATCTCGATCGCGACGGTGAACTCCTTCTCGCTGTACGAAGCGTCGTAACGATCCACCTTCTTGCCGCCGTACCCCCGGATCATGTCGGGCGAGATGCCGGGCGCCTTATGGACGCTGTTGAAGGCCTCGCGCAGCCGCGCTTTCTCCGCCGCCGGCAACTGCGTATGCATCGCGAGCGGAGGATTCGGGATCGGGATGCTGCGCGCAACGACCCGATACTCGCCGCCCTTGAGCGCCCCCTGCCGCACGGCTTTCTCGAACGAGTCGAACGAGGCGGCCGCGGCATCGACCTGCGCCTGTTCCAGCGCCTTCAGGCTGTTGGCATGGCTGCCCGCGAGACGCACGCGGCCGAGATCCTCGGGCACCCGGATGCCTGAATCGAGCAGCATCGCCACGGGAAAGGTGAAGCTCGAGGTCGAGTTCACGTCGCCGAATGCGACGCTTCGGCCCTTTACGTCGGCAAGGGTCGCAATCGACGAATCCTTGCGCGCGAAGATGCCCGCGTAATAAACCGATTCGCCGTCGAGGACGTCGACCGCCAGCAGCTCCGCGCACCCGCGACTGCGCGTCTGCAGATACGAGACCGCACCGAACCAGCCGATCTCGGCGACGCCGGTGCACATCGCCTCGGTGGCGGCGGCGTAGCTCTGTGCGACGGTAAGGGTGAAGTGCTGCCCCGTCTGCCGCGTGATCGCGTTGAACAGTGGCTGGAAGTCGGCCCGGGTACCGTCCTGGGTGCCACCGTCGGCCGGCACCAGCACCACCCGGTACGGCTTCTCCTTGCTGCCGTTATGAAGCGTCTGCGCCGCGGCGAGCGTCGTGAACTGTAGCGCGAGAAGAGCGCAGATCGTCAACAGCTTGAATTTCATGTGACCTCCGTCGGGTTGAACAACGGAGGTCAGCTTAGATTCGTCCCCTGGCGACTACTTATCGGAGCGTCTGATGCCGCTTATCAAAACGTCTGAAGTTGCGCGTGGCGACGTCGCACCGCGCCGTCTTGCGCCACCGACGCGGAGTTGGCGACGCGGCGGTACTCGAGTGGCGCGACGCCCTGGATATCGCGGAAGAACCGGGTGAAATTGCTCTGCGCCGAAAAGCCCAGGTCGGCGGCGACCGTGCTGAGCGGCGTATTGCACGCGTCCAATCGGGCCAGCGCCTGCTCCATGCGAAGCATGTTCCAGAACACCCCGGGAGACAGTTGCAGGTCGCGTCGAAACAGCTCGAAGAAGTGCGGGCGCGACAACCCGCAGGCGCGCGCGAGATGCTCGAGGTCGAGGCGCCCTCCCACGTTGTCCCGCATCAGGTCGAGCGCGCGACCGATGCGTCGATCGAACGGCCGTGGGGGGGGCCCCCGGGGGG
>JACMMK010000134.1 GCA_014379045.1 Burkholderiales bacterium | reverse complement strand
GTCGAATGCGGCGCGCGCGTGGCGCTTTGCGCACGCCGAGTAGAGCCGCTCGACACGCTGGCCGCCGAGCTTCGTGGGGCCGGGGGCGAGGCGTTCACCCATGCCGCCGACCTCGCGCAGGCGGGCGAACCCGAGCGCTTCATCGCCGCGTGTTGCGCGCACTTCGGCCGCCTCGACGTGCTCGTCAACAACGCGGGCAGCACGGCGCAGGGACCGTTCGAGCAGGCGAACGATGCGCTCTGGGAATACGACTGGCAATTGAAGCTGATGGCCCAGGTGCGTGCAGCGCGCGCGGCACTGGTCCCGATGCGCGCGCAGGGCGGCGGAGCGATCGTCAACATCTCGATGGCGGGTGCGAAGGCGCCGGCCGCCGCATCGTTCCCGACCAGCGTCAATCGCGCGGCGGGGCTCGCCTTCACGAAGGCGCTCGCGCAGGAGCTGGGGGTCGACCGGATCCGCGTGAACGCCGTCGCGCTCGGCTGGATCAAGTCGCTGCAGCAGGAGAAGCGTGCCGAGCAGGCCGGACTCGCCGTGGACGCCCATTACGCGAAACTCGGTGCGAGCGTGCCGCTCGGGCGCCTCGGCGAACCCGACGACGTGGCCCGGGTGATCGTGTTCCTCGCGAGCGATCTCGCGAGCTACGTCACCGGTACCTGCATCAACGTCGACGGCGGCAAGTCGAGCGTGCTGTAGCGCCTGTCGGCAAAGGGTCGCTGAGCGTCATTGACTCGGCGGCATCGTGACGACGCGCACACCTCTACCTCTCGCCCCGGCGCGCGAGCAGCGCGCTCACGCCAGCTTTCGCCGCAACGCGATGCCGACCGAATCGACGATCGTCACGCACGCGAGAATGCACAGCAGGATCGCGGCCACCTGCTGGTAGTCCATGATCCGCAGCGACGAGATCAGTTCGGTGCCGATGCCGCCGGCGCCGACCGCGCCGAGCACGACCGAGGCGCGAAAGTTGTACTCCCAGCGATAGATCACGGTATCGAGCATCTGCGGCATCACCTGCGGCAGGATCGCATGCCAGATCACCTGCACCGGCGTCGCGCCCGCCGCACGCGCCGCCTCGATCGGCTTCGGATCGACATGCTCGATCGCTTCGGCGAAGAACTTGCCGACCATGCCGATCGAGTGCAACCCGAGGGCGAGCACGCCGGGCAGGACGCCGAAACCCACGGCGGCAACCAGGATGATGCCCTTGATCAGTTCCGGGATCGACCGGAACAGGTTGAGCAGCAACCGCGTCGCGTGATACACGACCTTGTTCGGCGTCGTGTTGGTGGCCGCGAGAAACGCGAGCGGAATCGAGAAGATCACGGCGAACGCGGTGCCGGCAATGCTCATCGCGAGCGTGTCGAGCAGCGGCCGCAGCCAGGCCTGCCAGCGGGTGAAGTCCGGCGGCATCATCTCCGAGCCGATCTGCAGGATCGCCGGAATGCCTTCGGCGAGGCGCTTGAAATCGAACAGCTGGGTGAGCCAGAACGACACCAGCACGATCGTGCCGACGATCGCCATGCGGATCAGCGCCCGGCGTTCGCGCGCGCGGCTGCCGTCGAGCAGGGCGTCGAACCGCGCCGGATCGAGGCCCTTCACGTCAACGCGGGCCGGATCGACACCGTCGACGGCGTTTGGACGCGTGGGCGCGATATCGGTCGAGATCTGGTCCATCGGCGCTGGCTCCGGCAGGAAGCGCGACAGACCCAAGCCGCGGTACTTGTTACCGCGGCGCGGGTCGCGCGCTACTGCTGCTTCGACAGGTCGAGGTTGAGAATCTTCGCCGTGTCGCGCAGCACGTCGTAGGCCTTGTCGTCGGTGGCGCCGAACCCCGATGCGCGGAAGTTCTTCAACAGCGTCGGATCCTTCAGCTCGAGGAAGGCCTTGCGGATCTGCTCTTTCAACGACGCGTTGAGTCCAGTCTGCATCACCATCGGATAGTTCGGGATCGGGCGCGACTCGGCGAGGATCCGCAGCTTCGCACCGTCGAGCTTGCCGCTCTTGACGAGCGACTCGTAGATCGGGCGCGACAACGCGCCCAGCGGCACCTTGCCGGTCTCGACCGCACGCGCGACCGCGTCGTGCGTGCCCAGATGAATCACCTTGTAGTCCTTCTCCCCGACCAGCCCCTTCTCCTGCAGCAGCGCACGCGGTGCGAGGTGGCTCGAGGTCGAGGCAGGGTCACCGTAGCCGACGTTGAGGCCCTTCGCCTGGGACAGATCCTTGATCGGAGAGTCCGCCAGCGTGATGAACACGCTGGTGTAAGTGGGGCTGCCGCGCCCGTCGAGCCCCACGGCGAACGGTTCGATGTTCGGTGCGCGCGAGCGTGCGAGCACATACGAGAACGGGCCGAAATAGGCAACGTCGATGCGGCCGAAACGCATCGCCTCGATCATCGACGAATAGTCGGTGGTCACGACGACGCTGACCTCGCGTCCGAGAATCTTCTCGAGATGCAGCTCGAGCGGGCGCGCGTTCTGCACGATCGTCGAGGCATTCTCGTCGGGCAAGAGCGCCAGCCGCAGCGTCTTCGGATTGGCGTCGACGCTTTGCGCAAGCGCCGGCAGGCTGATGAGTGACAGCGAGGCACCGGCCGCATATGCGGCGGCGCCATAGAGAAAGAAACGGCGGTTCATCGATGACTCCTCGGTCTAGGCGGAAATGACGACATCTGACTTGATTGCGTTTACGTCCCGAACACGACCCGCATCCGGGTCGGCAACAGGGGTGGGCACGACCGACCAGTCGTCACGCTCGGCGCGTTCCAGACTTCCGTAGATCGCCGCGAGCATGGCTTCGTCGATCTGCGTCGGTGGCCCGTCGAACACCACGCGTCCCGCGCCGATGCCGACGATCCGATCGGCGAACTGCCGGGCCAGGTGCACCTGATGCAGGCTGACCACGGCGGTGATGCCGTCGGCCTTGCAGATGGCGTGGATCAGGCCCAGCACCTTCACCGAAGTCGCAGGGTCGAGGCTCGCCACCGGCTCGTCGGCGAGCAGGATACGCGGCTCCTGCGCGATCGCGCGCGCGATGCCAACGCGCTGCTGCTGCCCGCCCGAGAGTTCGTCGACGCGCCGCAGCGCGCAATCGAGCATGCCTACCCGCTCGAGACAATCGAGCGCGATCCGCTTGTCTTCGAGCGGCATCGGCCACATCGAACGCAGCGTCGTGCGATACGCGAGCCGGCCGGTCAGCACGTTCCTGAGCGTGGTGAGGCGCCCGATCAGCTGGTGCTGCTGGAACACCATCGCGCAGCGCTGGCGGTGTCGGCGCAGCGCGCCGCGGGCAGTGATCGAGCCGATGCCCTCGACGTCGATCGTCCCGGTGGTGGCGCTCACCAGCCCGTTCAGCGACCGCAGCAGCGTCGACTTCCCCGCACCCGAGGGGCCGAGCAGCACGACGAACTCCCCGGGCGCGAACGCGAGCCGGGTCGGATGGAGTCCGACGGTGCCGTTCGGGTACACGACCGACAGACCGTCGAGGGCAATCGCCCGGGCGGGGGGCGCGTCGTTCAAGGGCAAGGCGTCGGCAGGCATCGGGTTGATCACGTGGGGCGTTGCGGACCACAAAGAAGCGACAATACCTGTAACAAGCCGGTGTGATCGGTTCGTGACAGCCGCCGCACTGTTCCAAAAAAAAGTTCTACTCTGCCGCCGCGAATAGAAAGTGCCCTCCATGTCCACCTCGACCGACAGCCGCCCTGCGGTCGTCATTGCCCACTGGGTCCATCCGGAAGTGCTCGAGTTTCTGGCGCCGCATGCCCGGGTGATCGTCAACGACACGCGCGAACCGTGGTCACCTGCCGAACTTCGCGCGCTCACCCGCAACGCCGACGCGTTGATCGGTTTCATGACCGAAACGGTGGACGAGACGTTGCTCGCCGCTTGTCCACGCCTGAAAATCGTCGCCTGCGCACTCAAGGGCTTCGACAACTACGACGTCGACGCGTGTACCCGCCACGGCGTATGGATCACGATCGTCGGCGACCTGCTCACCGCACCCACCGCCGAACTGACGCTCGGGCATCTGATCGCGCTCGGTCGCCACATGCCGGCGGGCGACCGCCTCATCCGCGAGGGCCGGTTCAACGGCTGGCGTCCGACGCTCTACGGCACCGGACTGGACGGCAGCACGGTCGGCTTGATCGGTGCGGGCGCGGTGGGCAAGGCGGTCGCGCGCCGCCTGACCGGTTTCGACGCGCGGGTTGTCTACTGGGACCGAACTGCGCTCGATCCGGCGCAGGAAAGCGCGTTGCGTATGACCCGCACCGCGCTCGACGAGCTTGCCTCACGCAGCGACTTCGTCTGCGTCTGTGTGCCGCTGAACGAGACGTCGTACCGGCTCGTCGATGCCGGCTTTCTTGCGCGGATGCAGCCGGGGGCGTTCCTCGTCAACACCGCCCGCGGATCGGTCGTCGATGAGGAAGCCGTCGCGGATGCACTCGAATCGAAACGCCTGGGTGGCTATGCCGCAGACGTGTTCGAGATGGAAGATTGGGCGTTGGCGAAGCGCCCCGACGCAGTCAATGCCCGGTTGTCGGCAGCGACCGACCGCACGTTCTTCACGCCGCATCTAGGGTCAGCGGTAGACCGGGTGCGCAGGGACATCGCGCTGGAGGCCGCAACCGATGTGGTAGCGGTGCTACGGGGACGCGCGCCCCCCAATGCAATCAACCTCCCCGCCCTTGCAGGCGGACCGTGATACGCCCGCTCAGCGCAATCCGACGAACGACAAGATGGCAATGACGATCACTACGGCGCCGACCAGCCAGACGATCCTGTCCATGATTTTTCCTTGGTTTGGTTACTGCGAAGGGCGAACCGAGGGAAAAAGTAAGGTTTTTTCTCCCCGAACCGCATGCGACACAAGATGGCTAGTTGCTACCGCATCAACCGTTCCTGCATCACCTTTTATACAGCAACCCTCGCGCCCAGCAATGCCTTGAGTGCCTCGCCGGAAAGCACTTCGTGTGCTAGGAGACTCTGCGCGAGTGCGTCGAGCTGTTCGCGGTTCGACTCGAGTAGGCGCTGGCATTTGACCTGCGCCTGCTCGAGCAGTACGCGCGCTTCGTGCAGCACTGCCGCCTGGATGTCCGGACCCAGCAGTTCCTTCGGTACGCCCGACACGCTGAGCAATCCGAACACCTTCGAAAACCCCAGCGAGCCGACCATGTCGATCGCGAGTTCCGACGCACGCTTCAGGTCATCGGACGCCCCGGTCGATACGCTGCCCTGCACCAGCAACTCGGCCTCGCGCCCGCCCAGCATCATCGCGAGCCGGCTCGTGAGTTCACTCTGCTTGTACAAGGGGTCTTCGGTGTCGCGCGTCATGAAAGTGACGCCGAGCGCGCGCCCGCGCGGCTCGATCGTCACGCGTTCGACCACCCCGGCATGCAGCCAGTGACCGACCAGCGCGTGCCCGGCTTCGTGATACGCGAGGCGCTCGCGCGTCTCTTCGGTCAGCAGCCCCTTGATCGACGATACCTCGCCGCCGAGCTGGTGCGTTTCGATCGCGCGCAGCAGATGCTCGGAAGACACGGACACGGCGCCGGCTTCAGCCGCAGTCGACGCCGCCTTGTTCACGGTATTGGCGATGTCGGCGGGCGACATGCCCGAGGTCATGCGCGCCAGGGCCGCCGTGTTGGCCGAGCCGTCGTGGATCACCTTGCCGATGTACAGATCGAACAGCCGCTGGCGCTCGGGCAACGTCGGCAACGCGAGCCGCACCAGCATGTCGAAGCGCCCGGGCCGGCGCATCGCTTCGTCGATGTTGTCCTCGTGGTTCGTCGCCGCCACGACGGTCACGTTGTCGAGCGCCTCGAACCCGTCCATCTCGACCAGCACGCAGTTGATGATGCGGTTGAGTTCGGACTCGCCGCCGCCGACCTCGCCCCCGCGTGAACGCTTGCCGATGCCGTCCACCTCGTCGATGAACAGCACGCAGGGCGCGTGTTTGCGCGCGAGCTTGAACAGCGCCTTGACCTTGCTCACGCCGGCGCCGTAGAACGTGGCGGTGAAATACGATCCGTCGACGGCGATGAAGTTCGCCCGGCTTTCGCCCGCGAGTGCCTTGGCCATCAGGGTTTTGCCGGTGCCCGGCGGGCCGACGAGCAGGACGCCGCGCGGCGCCGTGGCGCCGAGCTTCGCGTATTGCGCCGGGTCGTGCATGAAGGCCTTCACGCGATTGAGCGCGGCCTTGGCTTCGTCGTTGCCGATCGCGTCGGCGAATCGGGTTTCCGGACGGGTCGACAACCGGGACGCCGCACCGCCCACGCCGGTCTGCAACCTGGCGACCATGAACAGTGCGATGACGATCGTCGCCAGCAGCAACAGCGGTGAGAGCACGGCGCCGACGCCGTCGAGCAGACGCCGGCTCGCCGTGCGCGGATCGATCTCGATGCGCACCAGCGCGAAGCCGGTGTCGGCGCTGCGGTCGGCGACGCGGTCCAGGACAGTGCCGGCACACCCGAGGGCGGTGCAGCCAGGCACCGTGGTGCTGGCCTTCTTGCCATCATTCAGCGTGTAGAGGACCAGGCCGGGCTGGGACGCCGCGAGGCCGACCGCCGTGAGCGTGCCTTCGTCGAGCGCCCGGCGAAACTCGGTCACGCTTTCCTGCCGCGCCAGCCAGTCGTCGGGCGTCTGTTCGAACTGCAGCGCCTCGGGGCTCTTGCGGGCGTTGGTCTCCTGGGTCACGCGCCCGTTCAGCATGCCCAGGCCGAGCACCAGTAGCGCGGTCAGTCCGGCGGCGACCACGCCACGGCGGTTTGCGCGGACTAACTTGAGAAGCGTTCGGAACGAGTTCACGCGGAGGCCTTGTACACGGGTTATCGAGGGTCGCAACCGGTGTATCGGCGCGTCGACGGGGTTTCTTGAACCGCGACGTCGGAACGCCTGCCGCAGGGCCCGCTAGATCGCCGCGATGGCCTGGATCTCGACCTTTGCTGCCGGTTCGGTCAGGTGCACGACTTCGACCATCGTGCTGGTCGGCAACGCGGTCTTGAAGAACTCCTCACGCGCCGCGACGATCTCGCGGAACTCGCGCATGTCGGTGGTGAACACCGTCGTCCACACGACATCGGCCATCGTCGCGCCGGCCGCGTGAAGGCTGCTCTCGATGTTGCGCAGGCACTGACGCGCCTGCTCGAGCATGCTCGCGCCGCCGACCATCGCGCCCGTTTCATCGCGGGCGAGTTGGCCGGAGACGAAAATCATGCTCTTCGGCTGATCGACCCTGACGTAGTGGTTGTAGACGGTGGCCCGCATGTGCGTGAGGCCGGGCGGGTTGCCTCGGGTGATCGGCATCGTTGCTTCCTCGCTTCTTTTTGGAAGTGCCGAAGGGCGCGGCGACTCAACGCTTCGTTTCCGCCTTGGCGAACACTTCGACGGTGACCGGCGTCGGGTTGTAGCCGCACGCGGGGTTGTACTTCTGCGGACAGTTGGACATCACCGCGATCACGTCGATCAGCGCCTCGACGTCGACATGATCGCCCGGCTTCGACGCACCGTCGGCGATCGCCATGTGGCCATCGGATGCGATCGGCACGCTCATGAACCAGTTCACGTTGGCGACGATATCGGCCTCGCCCATCCGGAACTTCGACAATTCATGCAGGAAATTCGCACGACAGCTGTGCGTGCGCCGACCATAGCGCAACGCGTTCATCTCCACGCTGCAGCACCCGCCGATCGTGTCGTGGCGCCGGCAGCTCGAACCGATGACTTTCATCAGCGGCGTCGCGTACTCGCCGTAGAGAACCGTGCCGGTGTCGAGATAGAGGTTCTCGGCCATCTTCATCGTGTTGGCCGCGTTGTAGCGGTCGCGCGTGTCGGACGCGCAATAGCAAAGAAAATCGACGGCCTGCTGGCCTTCGAGATCGACGAAGCGCACCACCTCACCCGCCGCGAGACGCGCGCCCCACGACCCGCCAGGATCGACCAGCACCGACGACACCTGCCGATATCCCTGTGGTGTACCTAGTGGCTCCGCTGCCATCATCTCTCCCCGGTTCATCGGTGCGCGCCGCGGCGCGCGTCACTCGGCCTTGATGCCCGCCGCCTGGATCAGCTTCATCCACTTCCTCTGTTCCGACACCACCTGCAGCGCGAACACCGCGGGCGTACTGCCGACGGGATCGAAACCGAGGTCCTGCAGTCGGGCGCGGACATCCCCGGCCGCAAGTATCTTGATCGCCTGATCGGCAATGCGCGACACCACCGCGGGAGCCGTGCCGGCGGGGGCAAACAAGCCCTGCCAGTTCAACGCCTCGTAGGCGGGCAACCCGAGCGCTTCGGCGACGGTGGGTACGTCGGCCAGCGCCGGCGAGCGCCTTGCACTGGTCACTGCCAGCGCCCGCGCCTTGCCGCTCTTGAGAAAAGGCAGTGCTCCCTGCGTGCCGGACACCATCACCGGAACCCTGCCGCCCAGCAGGTCGATCAGCGCAGGACCCCCGCCCTTGTACGGCACATGCGCGAGTTCGACGCGCGCCAACTGGTTCAGCAACTCGCCGCCGAGGTGCTGCATGCTGCCGACGCCCGACGAGGCGTAGTCGATCTGACGCGGTTTGGCACGCGCGAGCTCGACCAGTTCCTTCATCGATTTCGCCTGGAACGACGGGTGCACGAGCCAGACATTGGGCGACTGTGTGAGTTGGGTCACCGGCGCGAAATGCTTGATCGGATCGAACGGCGCGTTCTTCGTGACCAGCGGAGCGGTGATCGTGTCGATCGCCGACAACAGCAGCGTGTAGCCGTCCGGGGTCGCCTGTCGTACGAGTTCCGCACCGAGCATGCCGGCGGCGCCCGGGCGGTTGTCGACGATGAACGACTGCTCGAAATTCTCGGCAAGCTTCTGCGCGATCAGGCGACCGATCGAGTCGGAGCCGCCGCCGGGAGATTGCGGGATCACCAGCCGCACCGGACGCTGCGGGTAGCGGGAGTCGGCGGCCGGCGCCGCGGCCGCGACCG
>JACMMK010000133.1 GCA_014379045.1 Burkholderiales bacterium | reverse complement strand
TGTGCGAGGCGGCGAGTTCGCGACCGATCTCGGAGCGCCCGAGCTTGTAGACGATCACCGGCTTGCCGCCCGCCTGCGCGCGACGCGCGGCTGCGGCCAGCACCGGCGCGTCGCGCAGCGTCTCGAGAAACAGCAGGATCGCATGTGTGTTCGGGTCGTCGACCATCATGTCGACGAGTTCGCCGACGCCGATGTCGCATTCGTTGCCGACCGATACCAGCCGAGAGAAGCCGAGCCCGCGCGCCTGCGCGCGCGACATCAGCGCGCCCATCATGCTGCCGCTCTGCGAGACGATGCCGAGATGGCCGCGCAGGAGCAGGTCGGTTTCGAAGGTCGCGTTGCAGGTGAGCGGCGAGTCGGCGTGCGTGTCGATGATGCCGATCGAGTTCGGACCCAGGAGCCGAAGCCCGCCGGCCCGTGCCACCGCGACGATCTCGTCCTGAAGTCTGCGCCCGGCGTCACCGCGTTCGGCAAAGCCGTCGCTGAAGATCGTCGCGACCGGCACCTTCAGGCGCACGCATTCGGCCACGAGGCCGAGCACCGAATCGCCCGGCGTCATGATGAACGCGTGGTCGATCGGACCCGGCGCGGCGTCGAGCGACGGGTACGCGGTCTCGCCGAGGATCTCGGCACGGCCCGGGTTGATCGGCAGGATCGTGCCGGTGAAGCCGTGCTTGCGCAGGAACCGCTGCGGGCGCGCGGTGTTCTTCGACGCGTCGCCCGACGCGCCGACGAGCGCGATGCGTCGCGGGGTGAACAGGGCTTGCTGAAAGGGGGTCATTTCGGATGCGGCAAGAGGGGCTTCGACGCGCTACCAGCGAGGGTCGCGCGCGGACACCGCAGGCACGTAGGCGAGGTGCAGACTCAACCCGCCTTCGGCGGCCGCTGGTCGAAACTTCTGCCGAACACGCCCTCGGCGATGCGCTGCTTCAGGATCTCGAGCGAGCCGCCGGCGATCATCCAGCCGCGCGTCTTACGGAACATGTACTCGATCAACGACTCGTCGCTGTAGCCCATGCCGCCCATCACCTGCATCGCGAAGTTGCAGGCGTCGAACCCGATCTGGTTGCAGTAGTGCTTGGCGATCGCGGTGTCCTGCGCGGTGGGGATACCGGACTCACCCCCCGACAGCGCCGCGCGATAGAGCAGCAACTGCGCGGCTTCGAGGCGCATCTTGATCTCGGCGAACTGCCACTGCAGCCCCTGGAACTCGCACAGCGGCCGTCCGAACTGCTTGCGGTCGAGCGCCCACTGCCGTGCGATCTCGAAGGCGAGCTGGCCATAGGCAAGCGAGCGCGCGCAGTTGCCCATGCGCTCGACATTGAAGCCGGCGATCTGCTTCTTGAACCCGCCTTCCTTCAACAGCACGTCTTCGGGCGGCACGTAGACATTCTCGAAATACAGCTGCGCCCATTCTTCGCCCGACAGGAACGTCGACGTCTTGCCGATGCGGAAGCCTTCGGCGTTGCGATCGATGAGCACCGAGCCGATGCCGTTCACCCCCGGCCCGTAACGCACATAGACCAGGTAGATATCGGCGTACGGGCCGTGCGTGCTGAACACCTTCGAGCCGTTGATCCGGTAGCCGGCGCCGTCGGGCGTCGCGCTCGTCTTCAGGTCGGTGACCGCCGACCCGGCCTCCGGTTCGGTCATGCCCAGGCACAGCAGCTTGGTGCCGGCGAGCAGCGGCTTCAGGTACTTCTCTTTCTGTGCCGGCGTGCCGTACTCGGCGAAGACGCGGATGCCGCCGAAGTTCCCTGCCTGGATCACATCGGCGCTGCGCGGACAGATCCTGGCCACTTCCTGGATCGCGATCACCGCGTCGAGCAGCGTGCCGCCCTGACCCCCGTCGGCCTCGGGGATCGTGATGCCGAGCAGACCCTGTTCGGCCATCAGGCGCGCGACGTCGAACGGGTGCTGGGGGGTATGCGCACGCTTGAGCGCATCGGCGCGCAGATGACGGTCGGCGAAACCGCGCACGGCGTCCTGAAACTGCTGCTGCTCGGGGGACAGATCGAAATTCATCACGCATCCTTCCAACGGCCAGGCATTCGATGCAAGCTTCGATGACGCCTGCGTTGCGATTTTAGCATCGGCGCGCTGGCCGCTTGGGCCCGGCGCGAATGACAGTTGACGCCCGCAGGCTTTCTCGTTAAAGACAGTGCTTGGCCGTATCGACAGTGCCTGGGTCAAAGGCGCGCGACGGCCGTCAGGAGGAGGCGCGATGACAGGTCCATCGCAGAGGAGATCGTCCAGCGAACGCGGGCACCCGCGGACTTCGTCGGTTCGCGCAGGGGTGATCGGTGCGCTGCTGCTGGCGGCAGGCGCGCTACAGAGCGCGGTCGGCCCGATGGCATTCGCACAGAACACGGCCCGCGACGCGGCCGCGCGCGACTGGCCGCAGCGCCCGGTGCGTCTGGTGGTGCCGTTCG
>JACMMK010000132.1 GCA_014379045.1 Burkholderiales bacterium | reverse complement strand
GCGGCACACGCCGACGCGTGGCGCGGCCGCAGGCTCCGCGCCCGGTGCATCGAGCGCGACGCCGCTCAGGGTACCGACCAGCAGCGCCGCGTCTTCCACGGTGCGCGCGAGCACACCGATCGTGTCGAGCGATTCGGAGAGGAACTTCATGCCTGCGCGATTGATCAGCCCGAACGAGGGCTTGTAGCCGACGACGCCGCAATAGGCTGCAGGCCGGATGATCGACGACGAAGTCTGCGTGCCGAGCGCAAGCGGCACCATGAAGTCGGCCACTGCCGCGGCCGACCCGCTCGACGATCCGCCCGGGGTGCGCTCTAGCGCATGCGGATTACGCGTCTTGTTCGGCTGTCGGGTAGCGAACTCGGTCGACACCGTCTTGCCCATAATGACGCCGCCCAGTTCACGGATCAGGGATACGCACGCCGCGTCGGCGGACGGTCGGTGGGCCCGGTAGATCGGCGATCCGTACGCGGTCGGCATGTCGAAGGTATCGATGACATCCTTGATACCGACCGGGATGCCGTGCAGCGGCGAGCGCGGCGGCATCCGGTCGAGCGCACGCGCCTGCGCCAGTGCCTGCTCGGCATCGACATGCGCCCAGGCCTGCACGTCGTGCTCGCGGTGCGCGATACGTTCGAGGCAGGCCGCGACCAGGGCTTCCGAGGTCAGCGTGCCCGCACGCAGCGCGGCGCTCGCCTCGACGGCAGACAGGCGGTGCAGTTCGTCGCTTCGTTGCATGTGGCGCGCAGCCTCATTCACCGGTGATGTGGGCAGCCTCGATGACCAAAGGCCGGCTCAGGTCCGCACCCAGCAGACGGGTGAGGATGTCGCTGCTGCCGCCCGGCGCCCGAGGGATCACGATCGCATCGGCTGGTCCGGCCAGGCGCCCGCCGTCCATCTGTTCGAGGACAGCGAAAAGCGGCAGCAGCCGGGGTGCAACGACGATCGAAGCGGCCGACATTGCAATCCTCATCGACTATCTCTTCCCGTCAAGATCAATACGGTCCCGGCACTACGCGGACAGCGACGGATGCCGATCGGTGAACCCGGCGGCCGCTTCGTACGCCGCACCGACGCGATAGACCACGGCTTCGTCGTGCGGCTTGCCGACGATCTGCATGCCGAGCGGCAGCCCCGCCGCGCTGAAGCCCACCGGGATAGCGAGCGCCGGACTGCCGGTCAGATTGAAAGGCGCACGCGCCTGACGTCCATAGGTGTATTCGACCGCCGCGGGGTCATCGATGCGGCAGGCCGGATCGTGCGCGCTCGCGGTGACGATCACATCGACCTCGGTGAACAGCTGGTGGAACGCGTCGGCCATCCGCGCGCGCATGCGTGCGGCGTTGACATACTCGACGCCGCTGACTAACGCGCCGGGGAAGAAGCGTTCGAGGGTGAGCCCGCCATAGTCCTGAGGCCGCTCGCGCAACCACTTGTCGTGGATCGCGTACGCCTCGGTGACCAGCAACGTGCGATTGCATGCAAGGTACTGCTGCAACGGCGCCGTCTTCACTTCGCGCACGTCGGCGCCGAGATCCCCCAGAAGCGCAATCGCCTGTTCGATACCCGCGCCCATTTCGGGATCGGCCTTCATGTCTTCGTTGTAGAAGTGCCGGATGACGCCGATACGCAGGCCCGCCACGCCCCGACCGAGTTGCGCGGCGCATTGTGGAGCGCCGTGGGCGTTGCTCCCCGGATCGCGGGCATCGTGTCCCGCGATCAGGTCGAGGACGAGCGCATTGTCATGCACCGTGCGCGTCAACGGTCCGACGTGATCGAGCGAATACGCGAGCGGGAACACGCCGCGACGACTGACGCAGCCGTACGTCGGCTTCATGCCCACGACGCCGCACATCGACGCCGGGTTGCGCACCGAACCCCCGGTGTCGGTGCCGAGCGCCACCGGTACGAACCCGGCTGCGGTGGCCGCGCCCGAACCGCTCGACGAGCCGCCGCAAAAATGATCGCGGTTCCAGGGGTTGCGCGCCGGCGGCCAGGGCAGATCGAAGCACGGCCCGCCGATCGCGAACTCGTGTGTCGACAGCTTGCCCATGAACACGCCGCCTGCGGCACGCAGCTGCTGCGTGACGAACGCGTCGGCCGACACGACGTTGTCTTTCAGGATCGCCGAGTGCGCGGTGGTCGGCAAGCCCGCGTAATCGATGATGTCCTTCAGCCCGTAGGCTATGCCGTGCAGCGGACCGCGCCACCCCCCGGCCACGATCTCGGCCTCGGCACGGCGCGCGTCGGCGAGGGCGATCTCGGGCGTGAAGCGCAGGAACGCATTCAGTGCACCGTCATGCCGCTCGATGCGCGCGATCAGTGCCTGCGCGTACTCGACCGGGGACAAGGCTTTGGTCCGGATGAGCTCCGAGGCTTCGGCGATGCCGATGAAGTGCAGTTCACTCATCGGCGCTGCTCACGGCAGGCGGTACACATGCGCAGGCTCGTCCGACGCGACGAGCGACGCCGACTGCAGGATCGAACGTCTGGCCTGCGCGGCCCGCGCCGCCTTCATCAACTGCTGAAGGTGGACTTCGGAGAGCCGGGCGAGCCCGAGGCTCGCTGCGAGTTTCCGGATATCGTCCGACACCGCTTCCTGTGCCATCGTCCGCGTCCTCCCTTTGCTGATTCATGCCGCGCTTCGTCTGAGGAACAGCCAGCAAAACGCAGGCCGAGAACCGAAGGCCAAGCGCGTCTGCCGTTGATCGCAGACAGGTTACCCGGAAGGGACACGCTGCACGACCCTATCGAGCGAATCGATCCTTGCTTCGTCCCGGCGCGCGGTCTGGACGCCTCAGGGTTCTCCGCCCTCCCCGCCGTCGACTTCGCCACGCTGGCGTGCCAGCCCGCGCGCAAGTTCATCGTGATTGCGCTGATCGATCCTGCCCTCGCGCGCTCCCTCGGCCACCTGATGGCGCGTCGCCAGCGCGTCAAAGGCTTTCTGCCGACGCCGCAACTCCATCCAGTGCGTCTGTCCCGCGAGCCACGCTTCCTCGCGTACCGCCACCTCGAGCTGTTGCTGCTTGCACGCGGCATCGAGCTTGGCGAGGAATGCATGCCATTCGCGCATCTGCGAAACCGTCATCCCCTGCGCGAGCGACTGCTGCAGGCGCTCACCGTACTCGCGCCGGAACGCCTCGACCTGGGCGAGCTTGTCCTGCGCCTGGCGGCGCTCGGCGTCGAGCGCCTGCAGCTTGCGCGCGGCAGCGTCGACGCGGTCTGCCGACAGTTCGACCAACGGCTGCAACGGAAAGGGGCGGGTCATCGGCGCGCGTTCATCGAGGGGCGCGCGCCGAGGCTCACGCCGCGAACAGCGCCGCGAGCGCAGTGCGGCACTGCGCATACTCCGCGCGCTCGTACATGCCCTGCTGCAGGAAGCGTTCGAGCTCGGGATAGCGCGTGACCGCCTCGTCGAGTTCGCGATCGCCGCCGCGTACATACGCGCCGACGCTGATCAGATCGCGACTGCGCTGGTAGCGCGAGTAGTAGTACTTGAAGCGCCGCACCAGTGCGAGCTCGTCGGCCGCGACCAGCTCGGTCATCGCGCGACTGATCGAGGCTTCGATGTCGATCGCCGGGTAGTGACCCTGGTCGGCGAGGGCGCGCGACAGCACGATGTGCCCGTCGAGGATCGCGCGTGCCGAGTCGGCGATCGGATCCTGCTGGTCGTCGCCCTCGGCGAGCACCGTGTAGAACGCGGTGATCGAGCCGCCGCCGGAGCGCCCGTTGCCGGCGCGCTCGACCAGTTGCGGCAGCTTCGCGAACACCGACGGTGGATAGCCGCGGGTCGCGGGCGGTTCGCCGATCGCCAGCGCGATCTCGCGTTGTGCCATCGCGACGCGGGTCAGCGAATCCATGATCAGCAGCACCTGCAGACCCTGATCGCGAAAATGCTCGGCGATCGTCGTCGCATAGGCCGCACCATGCAGCCGCAGCAGCGGCGGCGTATCGGCAGGGGCGGCGACCACCACCGAGCGCGCGCGCCCTTCGGGGCCGAGGATGTTCTCGATGAACTCCTTCACCTCGCGCCCGCGCTCGCCGATCAAACCGACCACGACGACATCGGCGTTCGTGTAGCGCGCCATCATGCCCAGCAACACGCTCTTGCCGACGCCGCTGCCGGCGAACAAGCCGAGGCGCTGGCCACGGCCGACGGTCAACAGCGCGTTGATCGCACGCACCCCGGTATCGAGCACGGTACGGATCGGTGCGCGATCGAGCGGGTTCACGGGACGGCTGTACAACGGCGCCTGCCGCTCCTGCGGCACCGGGCCCAGGTCATCGAGCGGGCGCCCGGTGCCGTCGACGACGCGGCCGAGCAGCTTCTCGCCGACGGTGACCTGGCGCGCGCGGTCTTCGGCACGGCGCCGCGGGTAGTATTCGGCGCCGAGCCGGGGCACACGCCGCGTTGCTCCGTCGATCGGCATCACGATCGCACCGGGCTCGAGTCCGAACACATCGGTCGAGGGCATCAGGAACAGCTTGTCGCCCGAGAAGCCGACCACCTCGGCCTCGACCCGCATGCCGCTGCGCGAATACACGTAGCAGCTGCTGCCCACCGGCAGCTTGAGGCCGACGGTCTCCATCACCAGCCCGGCCACGCGCGTGAGGCGGCCGTACAGAACCCAGGGCTGCGCCTGACGTACCGCCTGTTCGCAATGATCGAACAGGCGGGTCCAGCGCCCGATCGCGGTATCGGGGACCGCGCGGCCACTGTTGCCGCCCTTGGCTTCGCCCTGACTCATCGTCCCTCTCCGACGTGACGAGTCCCTCGCCGCGGGCCTCGCGGGCTCATCGTCTTCCTCCGACGTCCGGAATCGAAGGATGTTGCTGGACGATGAGCGAGCCCGACTCGGCTACGTCGATCCCGTCACCTTTCAGGTGACGGGCCCCTCGCCGCGGGCCTCGCGGGCTCATCGCGACTCGCGTGAAGGGGTCGACGCACTGCTGCGCGCCGGTACTTCGAGGTCGACCCAGGCGTCTTCCCGACCCAGGTTGGCGATCACTGCCTTCCAGCGACTCTCGACCGTCGCATCGAGCTCGCTCGCCGCGGTCTCGACGCGGCAGCCGCCGCGCTCGAGCTTTGCGTCCTCGACGATGCGCCAGGGTGCCGGTGTGAGCTGATTGGCATCGAGCACCGAGCGCACCAGCAGCGCATCGTCGGGATGAAGTATCAGGCGCGGATGCAGGCTGCCCTGCGGCAGACTCGCGATCGCCTCGCGAATCACCGGCAGCACGACCTCGGGATGCACATGGATGGTATGACGCATGATCTGGCGCGCGATCTCGAGCGCCAGACCGAGCATGTCGCCGGCGAGTTGCTGCTCGAACCCGTCCATCACTTCACGCAGACGCCCGAGCAGCTGCCCGAGCTCGGCCATCTCACGCGCGCCCGCGGCGCGCCCGGCTGCAAGGCCCTCGGCATGTCCCTGCGCGCGCGCCACTTCACGGATACGCGCGAGCTCTTCTTCGGGCGGTCGGACTTCAGGCGTCGCCTCGGTCGCGCGCGGGGTCGCCCGGGGTTCGCCGATGGTGTCCATCTGCCAGCGCACCACCTCGCCGGCATCGGCCTTGGTGCCGCGCCCGGTCTCGGCGCCGTCCCCCTTGCGCATGATCGATCGTGCCATCGTCGCGCGTCGTGCCGGCGTCAGCCGACCAACCCTTCTTCGCCCTTGCCGCCCAGCGCGAGCTGTCCCTCATCGGCGAGCCGACGCACGATCTTCAGGATCTCGCGCTGCTCGGCTTCCACCTCGGACAGCTTGACCGGCCCCTTCGATTCGAAATCGTCGCGCAGCATCTCGGCCGCGCGCGCCGACATGTTCTTGAAGATCTTCTCGCGCAGCTCGTTCGACGTGCCCTTCAACGCGATGATCAGCGATTCGGACTGCACCTCGCGCAGCAACAGCTGGACCCCGCGATCGTCCAGGTCGTTCAGGTTCTCGAACACGAACATCTGGTCCTCGATCTCCTGCGCGAGTTCGGCGTCGTGCTCGCGCAGCGACGCCATCACCGACGCTTCGAGCGAGGTGCCGAGGTTGTTCAGGATCTCGGCCGCAACGGTGGTGCCGCCGAGGGCATTCTTCTGCATCTTGTCGGCGCCCTGCAGCAACTGCACGAGCACCTCGTTCAACTCGCGCAGCGCCGCGGGCTGCACCCCCTCGAGGGCCGCGATGCGCAGCATCACGTCGTTGCGCAGCCGTTCGACGAAATGCGTCAGCACGTCGGCGGCCTGATCGCGTTCGAGATGGACGAGGATCGTCGCGATGATCTGCGGGTGTTCGTTGCGGATCATCTCGGCGATCGACGCGCCGTCCATCCACTTCAATGCCTCGATCCCGCCGGTGTCGCCCCCCTGCAGAATGCGGTCGATGACACCGGTCGCGCGTTCGGTACCGAGCGCCTTGGTCAGCACCGAGCGGATGTATTCGTTCGAATTCATCCCGATCGTGGTCTTGACGCCGGCCTGTTCGCGGAAGTCGCGCAGTACGCCTTCGACCTGTTCGCGCTCGACGTTGTGCAATTGCGCCATCGCCGCGCCGAGCTTCTGCACCTCGCGCGGGGACAGATACTTGAAGACCTCGACCGCCTGATCCTCGCCGATCGACATCAGCAGGATCGCGCTCTTCTTGATTCCTTCATCGCTCATCGCACGATGATACTTGGGTCTACTCGCGCCCGACCCAATCCTTCACCACATTGGCGACGATCTGGGGTTCCTTCTGGGCGAGATCCTTGACCGCGCGCAGATCGGCCTCGAAACCCTGGGCTCCTACCATGATCGGCTGGCTGCGCGCCCCCGCCGGCGGGGTGTCGCCCCCGGGAGCCGAGTCGGCGTCGACGCTGCGCGCCTGCGCATAGCCCTCCTGGGCCGCGAAGTCGCGTTGTCCGGCGAGCGCGAGATCGCGCAACACCGGACGCAACACCAGCAGATAGACGAGCAGCGCGGCGATCACCGCGGCGACCGTCCAGAGCAGCGTGTTCAGGTTGCCAAGCAGGCGTTGCGTGACCTCGGCCACCACGGTCGGCCCTTCGACCTCGACCCGCTCGGCTTCGTTGAACGCGGCGTTGACCAGATTCACCGTGTCCCCGCGCTTCGGATTGAAGCCCATCGCCTGGCGCACGAGATCGGTCAACTGTGCAATCTCAGCCTCGGGCAGCGGCGTACTCGCCGCCTTGCCCTCGCGCACCTCGCGCCGGTGATTGACCACCACCGCGGCCGACAGCCGACGCACCGCGCCGACCTCGGCCCGGGTATGCGTGATCGTCTTGTCGAGTTCGTAGTTGGTCGTCGCCTCGCGGTGCGAATTGCCAGGCGTGTCTGGGGGCGGCGGCAGCGTGCTGCCTTTCTGCGGCGCTGCGGATGGCGCGGTCAACGGCGCGCTCGCCGCACCCGGGGGCTGATTCGACAGCGCACCGGGCACGCCCGAGGCTTCGCGCGGATTATCCCCGAGCGTCTCGACGGTCTGCTGACTGCGGATCGCCTGCTGCGCAGCCGGGTTCGGCCTGAAGGTCTCGGCGGTCTGCTCGACGGTCGAGAAGTCGAGCTCCGCGGTCACCTGCGCGCGCACGTTGCCGGGACCGACGATCGGCGTCAGGATCGACTCGATGCGTCGGACGACGTTCTGTTCCACCTGTTGCAGATACTTCAGTTGTCCGGCGTCGAGTCCGGCATTGGCCTCGCGCGCGTTCGGTGCCGCGGTCAGCAGGTTGCCGGCCTGGTCGACGATCGTCACCGCCGAGGGCGACAGTTCCGGGACGCTGCTCGCAACCATGTGGGTGATCCCTGCGAGCTGCGCGGGCTCGAGCGTGCGTCCGGGAAACAGGCTGATCAACACCGAGGCACTGGGTTTCAGCTGATCGCGGACGAACACGCTCGGGCGCGGAATCGCCAGATGCACGCGCGCGCCCTGCACCGAACCGAGCGCCTGCACCGTGCGCGCGAGCTCACCTTCGAGCGCACGCTGGAAGTTGACCTGCTCGACGAACTGGCTGGTGCCGATCCGCTGGGTCTCCAGCAGCTCGAAACCGATCGAGCCGCCGCGCGGCAGCCCCTGCTGCGCGAGGCGCAGGCGCGCGTCGTACACACGATCGGAGGGCACCAGAATCGCGCCACCGCCTTCGGCCATCCGGTACGGCACGTTGATCGTCTGCAGCGCCGTGATGATCGCGCCGCCGTCGCGGTCGGAGACGTTGCTGAACAACACCCGGTAGTCGGGGCTGCGCGCCCAGCCGATGAACGCGACGGTGATCGCGATCGCCGCTGCGACACCGACCAGCAGCACGACCTTCTGGACGTTGGTGAGTCGGAAAAACCCTTGCAGCAGAGGCGATGAGGCTGGGGAAGCGGCTTGCGGGGAGCTGGGTGCCTGCGCCATCGCCTAAATTCGGTTCGAACTCACTAGACTTGCGTGCTCATGATGTCCTGATAGGCCGACACGAGCCGGTTGCGCACCTGAACCATCGTCTGGAACGACAGGCTCGCCTTCTGCATCGCGACCACGACATCCTGCAGATTCGCCTCGGGCGCGTTGGCATCGAACGCCCCCTGCACGCGCTGCGCGTCCTGCTGCGCGGCGTTGACGCTATCGATCGACGAGCGCAGCAGCGCGGCGAAGTC
>JACMMK010000131.1 GCA_014379045.1 Burkholderiales bacterium | reverse complement strand
GTGGCCTCTTCGACCAGCGCCAACCCGGCCGCGGTGGGGCGCACACCGGCGCTCGAGCGATCGAGCAACTGCACGCCGACGCGCGCTTCGAGGTCGAGGATGCGCCTGCTGATCGCCGCGGTCGTGATGTGTTCATGCTCGGCCGCGCGCGCCATGCTGCGTCGCTCGGCCACGGCGAGAAACAGCCGAAGCGTGATCGGATCGAGCGGATGAGCCATGGGAACGGGATGCACGACGGGAGCGTGCAGTGTAATCGCCCTGCCCGCGGCGTGAACGGCAGGTCGACACCGCGTCAACGAAACGCCGATGGCGGGCGCTGACGGGAGGTGCACCATCGTCGGGTCAGTCCGCAATGCCGTGGCGCGCCTTGCCATGACGCGCGGAACGGCGCGCGCAGCGAAACGCGCGCAGCGAAATGCGGGCGGCATTCGCATCGTCCGCGAGATCGACCGGAGTGCCCGATGAAAATCACCGCAGTGAAGTTCTGGACCGTCCACCCCGGCTGGCGCAAGAACCTGATCTTCGTCAAGGTCGAAACCGACGCCGGTGTGCATGGCTGGGGCGAAGCGTATTCGCAGTACGAGCGCGACGCGGCCGTGTGTGCGCACCTCGCTTCCCTGTCGAAGTACCTGATCGGGCGCGATCCGTTCGCGATCAAGCATTTCATGCAGATCGCGATCGACGATTACGCGCAGCGCCGCGGATCGCTCGAACTGTATTGCGCGGTGTCCGGTATCGAGCAGGCGATGTGGGACGTCGCCGGCAAGGCGTGCGGCCAGCCGGTCTACAACCTGCTCGGCGGAAAGTGTCGCGAGCGGATCCGCGTGTATGCGAACGGCTGGGGCTACAAGCTGCAGTCGCCGGAAGATCATGCACGCGCAGCCGAGGAAGTCGTCAAGTCCGGCTTCACCGCGCTCAAGTTCGACCCCCTGCCGCAGCCGTGGCGCACCTGGATTCCCCGCGACGTCGAAGAACGCGCCGTCGCGATCACGCGCGCGATCCGCGACGCGGTCGGACCCGACGTTGATCTGCTGATCGACCAGCACCGGCGCCTTGCGCCGATGCATTCGATCCGACTCGACCGCCGCCTCGCGGAGTTCGGCCTCTACTGGCTGGAGGAGCCCAACATCGCCGAGTTCCCGGAGGGCCTTGCGGAGGTGCGGCAGGCGACCGGCCTGCCGATCGTCATCGGTGAAGCGACCTATCTCAAGCAGGGCTTCCGCCCGCTGCTCGAACAACGCTGCGCGGACATCCTCAACCCCGATGTCGCCTGCTGCGGCGGCATCCTGGAGATGAAAGAGATCGGTGCGATGGCCGAGCCGTACCATGTCGCGATGTCGCCGCACAACTACAACTCGACATCAGTCGCGCTCTCGGCCACCGTGCATGTGTCGGCGGTGATGCCCAACTTCATCATCACCGAGTACTTCGTGCCGTTCATCGAGTTCTGCGATCGCATTTCGCGCGGGCAGTTGAAGCCGGTGAACGGCTACATCACGTTGCCCGACGCGCCCGGGCTGGGCATCGATCTGGACGAAACGGTGCTCGAGCAGCATCCGGGTCAGCCGTATGCGAAGCGGGCGTTGCGGATGCCGGCCGACGAAGGGCCGTGACCGGCGGGACGGCCCGGGAAGCTTCACGTATTCTCATGGCCACGTGTTGACATGTGACCAGGCGTATTGACGCAATGACGGATCGTCCCAACATCCTGCTCGTCCTCGCCGACAACCTCGGCTGGGGGGAACTCGGCTGTTACGGTGGTGGCGTGCTGCGCGGTGCCCCGACGCCGCGCCTCGATGCACTCGCCGGCGAGGGCCTGCGCTTTACCAACTTCAATGTCGAGAGCGACTGCGTGCCGACGCGTTCGGCGCTGATGACCGGTCGGCATCCGATCCGCACCGGCGCGCTGCAGTCGGTCCCGGCAGGCCTGCCGCAGGGCCTGGTGCCGTGGGAGGTCACGCTCGCGCAGTTGATCTCGCGCCAGGGCTATGCGACAGCGTGTTTCGGCAAGTGGCACCTCGGCGATCGCGCGGGGCGCTATCCCCATCAGCGCGGCTTCGACGAGTGGTACGGCATCCCGCGCACCACCAACGAGAGCATGTTCACCGCGACACCCGGATTCGACCCTTCGGTGGTGCCGATGCCGCACGTGATGGCCGGGCGCGTCGGCGCGCCGGCCGAGGAACGACATGTCTACGACCTCGAAGCGCGGCGCCGGATCGACGGCGAGCTGACCGAGCACACGATCGATTTCATGTCCCGGCAGCGTGCGGCGGCCACGCCATTCTTCGCCTATGTGCCGTTGACCCAGCTGCATTATCCGACCCTGCCGCATCGGGATTTCGAAGGGCGCACGCACGCGGGCGAGTTCGCCGATGCGATGGTCGAGATGGACTTCCGCGTCGGGTCGATGCTCGATGCGCTCGACCGGCTCGACCTCGCGCGCAACACGCTGGTGCTGTTCGGCAGCGACAACGGTCCGGAGTTTCGTCGGCCCTGGCGTGGCACGGCCGGTCCCTGGACGGGCACCTATCACACGTCGATGGAAGGGGCACTGCGCGTGCCGTTCATGCTGCGCTGGCCCGGACGCATCGCGCCGGGCGGGGTCACCGACGATATCGTGCACATCACCGATTTGTATCCGACGCTCGCCGAGGTCGCGGGTGCGAGCGTGCCGACCGATCGGCCGATCGATGGTGTCGACCAGCTCGGGTTCTTCGAAGATCCGGCGAGCGGCTCGAAGCGCGAAGGCTTCGTGTACTTCATCAAGGACGAACTGCGTGCCGCCAAGTGGCGCACGTGGAAGATGCATTACGTCTGGGAACCCGAGCCCAACACCGGACCCAGGCATCTCGAAGCACCCTACCTGTTCAACCTCGTGCGCGATCCCAAGGAGGAAACCGACGTGAACGCGACTGGCGATGGTTGGGCTCGCGGGCCGATCCGGAAGATGGTGCACGCATTCCAGCAGAGTCTGAAAGCCGACCCGCCGATTCCGCCGGGTGCGCCCGACGATTACATCCCGCAGCGCCGGAGTGAAGCATGAGCGACCCCGCCGCTGCGAAGGGAGGCGTGACCCCGCTCGCGCTGCCGCCACGAAGCGTGAAGCCGCGCACGCGCGGCCTGACCTCGATGATCGACTTCGGACCCGACACGTTCGGCTGGACCGGTGCGACCGGCGGTATCGAGCCGTTGCTCGAGGCGTGCGCCGCGTACATCGACTTCGCCAAGATCTACGCATTGAACGCGCTGCTGCTCCCGCGCGACGTGGTGAGGGCAGCCGCGCGCTGTTACCGCGATCACGATGTGGTGCCGTTCGCGGGCGGCATCCTGTTCGAGTATGCCTGGCAGCGGAACGAACTCGACGGGCTCGAGGCGCTGCTCGACGACCTCGCGCTCGGGGCGCTGGAGATCTCCGAGAACTACGTGTCGCTGACGCCGGTCGAACGCGCGCGGGCGATCGATCGCTTCCAGAAGCGCGGCCTCCAGATCAAGTACGAGTTCGGGCGCAAGAATCCGACCGACCCGCTGTCGCTCGATGAGCTGGGCGCCGTCGTCGATGCGGTCGGCCGCCAGGGGATCGAACACGTGATCGTCGAGCAGTCGGATTTCGACATGCTGTTGGCCGCGCGCGCCGATGCGATCGACCGGTTGCAGGAGCAGCCGTGGTTCGAGCGCCTGATCATCGAGGCCGATCCGTACCGGTTTCCGAAGCAGCATGCCGAACTGGTACAGACCTTCGGCGCGGAGGTGAACCTCGCGAACATCACGCCGGGACAGGTGTTGCGGCTGGAGGGATTTCGCCGCGGCATCGGGCGCGCGGTCGACTACGCGATCATCCTGCGATAGCAAGTGTTGTGTGCGTGCAACAGGCAACGCCGTTTTGCTTGATCGGCGTCTGACCTGTGGGCAAAATCGCAACGCTCGGTTCCGGTTTCCGGAACACGAAACGACCACAATAGAGGATGAATTCGATGACCATCAAACGTTCTACCGCATGCTTGGCTCTACTGGCGGCCATCGGCACCCCCTCCGCCGCGTTAGCGCAGTTCTACATCGGCGGTTCTCTGGGCCGGGCTGATGCCGAGACCGATAATGCCGCCGACGCCGCAGCGTTTCGCGCTGCCGGCGGATTCACCTCGGCGACGGTGACCTCGGACGACAAGAAGACCGGCTTCAAGCTCTTCGTCGGCTACGATATCAACCCGATGTTCGCGGTCGAAGCGGGTTACTTCATGACCAGCGACTTCCGCTTCACGGCGGTCACCACTGGCCCGGCCACCACCACCACCGGCGAGGGTGAGGCGACAGCATTCCTGCTCGACGGCGTAGTGAAGTTCCCGGTCACCCAGAACTTCCGCGTGCTCGGCCGTCTCGGCGCGCATTTCTCGAAGTTCGATGTCAGCGCGACCATCGTGGGGCCTGGCGGTACGGCCCGGCTGGGCGACGACGACGACAACGTCAATGTGCGCTTCGGACTGGGCGTCGAGTACATGTTCTCGCGCACGCTCGGAATTCGCGCCGAAGCCGAGCGTAACCGCAAGTTCGGCGACAGCGGCGACCTCGATTTCTACTCGGTCGGCCTCACGTACCGCTTCTGACCTGATCAGCGTGAGATAGGCGGGGACCTCGCCGGGCGGCTCCTGTCTTCGCCGTTCAGCTGACGAACGCCTCGATCAACCGCGCCACCGCGCGCGGTTGATCGTGGTGCAGCATGTGTCCGCACTCGCCGAGCGTCTCGACCCGCAGATCTGGCACCTGGGCGCGACGCTGTGCGAACTGCGCTGGGGTGTCCAGCCGGAACCCCTGATTCGCGGGGTCGCTGCCCATGATCCAGAGCACCGGACAGGCGATCTGCAGCCAGCAGGCGAACACCTCGTCGAGTCGCGTCTGTTGCGCATGCAGCTGTTTATGGCGGGGATCGGCGCGCAGGACGAAGCCTTCGTGCGCCGCCGGCCGCGCCCATTGCGGCGCGAGGAATGCCGCCTGGGTGTCGCTCAGGCGCGGGTTGTTCATCCGCAGTCTGCGCGCCACTTCGGCGAGCGAGGGGTAGGGGCGGAACGACACGGGTGCGCGCTGCTGAGCGAGCCAGGCCGCAAGATGTTCCGGCGCGCGCTCCGGCGGATGGCGATGCCCGCCGAAGCCTTCGAGCGATACGACGCGCGCCACCCGCATCGGACGTACGCCGGCGTAGCTCATCAACACGTTGCCGCCCATCGAATGGCCAACGATCGACGCGGGGGTCTCGGGTGAGAGTCGGTCGAGCAACGCGTCGAGGTCTGCGAAATAGTCGGGAAACTCGTAGCCGTGCGCGGCCCAGTCGGACAGCCCGAACCCGCGCCAGTCGGGTGCGACCACGTGCCAGTCGCGCTCGAACGCATCGACCAGAAACTGGAACGACGCGGAGACGTCCATCCAGCCGTGCAACAGGAAGAGCATCGGCGCACCCGGCTCTCCCCACTCGCGCACATGCATGCCGAGTCCGTGCACCGCGAGATAGCGGGAACGGCTCGGCTTCATCCGGCAGCCTCGCGGCGCGTCAGCGAAGGCACCCCGTGCTGCTCAGAGCGACGCGCTTCGCCCCTGGGCGTAGGTACGTTCGCGCTGGCTCTGGCAGGCGATGCAGCGCGTCGCCGCGGGATAGGCGAACAGCCGTGCGAACGGGATGTCGACGCCGCAGTCGATGCACTCGCCGTATTCGCCATCGTCGAAGCGCTTGCGCGCGGCTTCGACCGCTTTCAGTTCGCCCAGCTCACGCTCGATCATCGCGGCATTGAGATCGACCATCTGGTCGGCCACCGATTCGTCGCCGCTGTCGTTCACCTCGCCCGCGAGATCGGCGTAGCGTTCCGAGCCCGTGGCCTTGAGGTCTTCGCGGATATCGCGCGCCAGTTCGGCATGGCGGCGAGCCAGTGCCGTGCGCAGTTGCTCCATCTGTTGCTCGTTGAGTTCTGACACGTAGGTGTGCTCCGTTGGGGCAGGAATTCGAAGGGGTGCCACTGTAGCGCAAACTCGTGTCCAAGCGGCGCCGATTTTCGTCCGCGCCAAACGCGCACTTCTGGACACGCAGCATGACGCTGCTAGACTCGCGCCGGGTGCGAAGGTTGGCGCTCGTTCCCGGAGCTTCGACGCGTGCAATCTGTCGGCTGTGCCATCGATTTCGGAACCTCGAATTCCTCGGTCGCATTGGTGCGCGGTGGCGGCGAACCTGCCCGCGGCGCGACGCACCGGCAATCTTTCGATCTTTCCCCGGTGGAACTGGTCGCGCTCGACGCAGAGCAGACTGCGATCCCGACCGCCGTGTTCTTCAACGGCGAGGATGGCGCCCGCGAGTTCGGCCGCGCGGCGCTGCAGGCCTATGTCGACGGCCACGACGGCCGGTTGATGCGTTCGATCAAGAGCATCCTCGGGTCCGATCTGATCGAGCGCACGACCGAAGTCGGCCCCGGCGTGGTGGTGCGCTATTTCGACGTGGTCGTCGCCTTCCTGCAACATCTGCGACTTCGCGCCGAAGTGTGTCTTGGCGCGCCGATCGGGCGCGCGGTTATCGGGCGACCGGTGTTCTTCGTCGACGACGACCCCGCGCGCGATGCGCAGGCGCAGCGCACGCTCGCCTCGGCGGCGACGGTCGCCGGCTTTCGCGAGGTCGAGTTCCAGTTCGAGCCGATCGCCGCGGCACTCGACTACGAGCGCACCGTCTCGCGTGAGACGCTGGTGCTCGTCGCCGACATCGGCGGCGGTACGTCCGACTTCTCGGTGGTGCGCGTCGGCCCGCTGCTGCGCGACAAGGTCGATCGCAGCGCGGACGTCCTCGCCAACCATGGCGTGCATGTCGCGGGTACCGATTTCGATCGTGAGGTGAATCTGGCCGCGATCATGCCGTCGCTCGGCCTCGGCTCGCCGGGTCGCAGCGAATCGGGCACCATCGTACGCGTGCCCAACGCGATCTATCACGCGCTGGCGACCTGGCATCTGATCAATACCGTGTATGTGCCGAACCGTCTGATCGAGCTGCGCCAGATGGCGAGCCTGTATGTCGACGCGCAGATGCATCGTCGATTGATGACGGTGCTCGAGCATCGTCTCGGGCATGCGCTCGCCGCGAGCGCCGAGGCCGCGAAGATCGAGGTCGCGCTGCACGATCGGACGACCATCGATCTCGCGGCGATCGAGACGGGGCTCGCTATCGACTTCGACGCGCGCCGCCAGCAGCATGCACTCAGCGCCTCGATCGGGCGCATCGCGAACGCGGCGCGGGTCGTGATCGACCGCGCGGGGCTCGCACCCGCACAGATCGATGCACTTTATTTCACCGGCGGGTCGACCGGCCTCGATGTACTGACCGAGGCGGTCGGGGCGGTGGTGCCGGGGGCGGAGCGGGTCGCGGGCAATCGATTCACCAGCGTGGTCAGCGGGCTCGCCGTCGATGCGAGGCGACGCTTCGCCGAGCGGTGATGCAGGGGAGTGCGTCGCGACCTGCGCTCCTGCGCCACCCCCGAGCCCCGGGGTGCGACACCCTGCGGTGCACCCCGGGAGGGATACCGGCTAGCGCGCGTGGTGACGTTCGTGACTACGCGGCGAGTGCCACCCATCGTGGCGGGCGGCGGCGATATGCCGGCTCTGGCGTTGCTCGGTCCGCTGCACCTGGCGCTGCTCGTATACGCCGACGAAGCCGTCGCGGCCCGCCCGGAACTGCTCGCGGCCGCTGTGCGCCTGCCCGCGTTCGAGCCGTGCCGCCTCGCGATTCGTGAGGTCGCCCGAGCGCAGGCCCTGCGCGATGCGCGCTTCCTGGTTCAGGTTCCGCTGCACGTCGGCCTGCATGCGTTGCGATGACGCCGAGCGCGGATTGGCAGTGTCGCCGTCGCGCCGCTGTTCGCGAATCTCACGGCTCTGGCGGTCCTGCAACGTGTCGATACGCGCCTGTTCGCGCGAATCGAGCCGGCCATCGCTGAGACTGCGGGCTTCGACCCGATCGATGCGGGCGTCGCTGCGCTCGAGGCGCGCCGCTTCTTCGGTGGTCAACTGACCCGATTGCAGGCCTTGCAGGATGCGTCGCTGCTGGTTTGCGTCGCGTTCGGCGAAATCCGCGGCACTTTGCGCCATCGCGCTGCCGCAGCTTGCAGCGGTAACCGCGATGACGAGCAATTTCTGAAGATGGTTCATTCGGCGTCTCCCTCGATCGTGCATGGGACATCCCATGTACATGTTCAACGCGCGAGGTCGGGCGGCAGGCTGTTCGGGAAACGTAACCGATGTAACGAAACGAACAACGGTGGACGCGCGCGCGATGCCCCGGCGCGCGGTGCGCTTGCCCTATTCGCGGATGCCTCGCTCCGGGTCGACCCGTCCGGCACCGCGATACGGCGCCGGCAACTCGGTAGTCGACCAGCCGCCGCCCAGCGCGCGCACCAGGATCACCGAGGCATCGAACTGCCGCCCCAGCACCGACAGGGCGGTCTGTTCGGCCGACAGCAGTGCGGTCTGCGCCGTCACCACGTTGGTGAAGCCGACGAGCCCGGCGCGATACTGGTTCAACGTCACCTCGAGCGTCTGGCGTGCGAATTCGACCGCGCGCTGTTGCGCCGCCGCCTCTGCGTCCAGCACCCGCAGCGCGACCAGATTGTCTTCGACCTCCTGCAGCGCGGTGAGCACCGTCTGCCGGTACTGGGCGACGCGCTCATCGTAGAGCGCCTCGTTCTGATCGATCACGCCGCGCCGGCGGCCGGCATCGAACAGCGTCAACACCAGCGCGGGACCGAGCGACCAGTAACGCGCCGGCGCGGTGATCCAGTTCGACAGATCCGTCGAACGAAATCCGCTCGCCCCGGACAGGGTGAGCGCGGGAAAGTACGCGGCCGTCGCCACGCCGATCTGTGCGTTGGCGGCGGCCATCCGGCGTTCCGCGGCAGCGATGTCGGGACGGCGTTCGAGCAGTGTCGACGGTAGCGCGAGCGGAATGTCCTGCGGCAGCGCCGGCAATTCGCCGCCCTTCAGCGTGAAATCGGCCGGTGCGCGCCCGACCAGCAGTGCGATCGCATGTTCGAGCTGTGCGAGCGGTATGCGCACGTCGATCAGCTGGGCCTCGACCGAAGCGAGTTGACTCTGCGCCTGGATCACGTCGGCGCGGGGTACGACGCCCGCGGCGTAGCGGTTCTCGGCGATCGTCAACGCGCGCCGGTTCGCCGCCACCGTGTCGGCCAGCAGGCGCTCGCGGCGTTCGGCCACACGCAACTGGAAGTAGCTTTGCGCCAGCGTCGCGCGCGCCGACAGGCGCACCGCTGCGAGATCGGCGGCGCTCGCGACTGCGCTCGCCCGGTTCGACTCCAGCGTGCGCGAGACGCGCCCCCAAAGGTCGATCTCCCACGACGCGGTGAGTCCGACATCGTAGACGGTCGACGGTGCCGCCGAGTTCGAGGTCACCACGCCGCCGCGCGTGCCGGTGGATACCGGCGAGAGGCTGCGCGTGCCTTGCAGGTCGGCCGACACCGTGGGGAAAAGCCCCGCGCGGGCCTGCGCGATCACCGCGAGCGCCTGTCGGTACCGCGCTTCGGCCGCGCGCAGATTCTGGTTGGACGGATCGATCGCGTCGATCAGCGTGTCGAGGTTCGCGTCGTCGAACCGCGCCCACCAGCGATCGCCGTCGGCGAGATCCTGCGGCGTCGCCGGTTTCCACTGCGTGGCCGGGTCGGTGTCGGGGGTGCCGGCCTGGCGCCAGTGTTCGCGCGACTGCTCAGTGAATGGCGCGCTCGGACGCCGGTAATCCGGGCCGACTGCGGTGCAGCCTGCGCCGAACGCGACAGCGAGCAGTGCGCCGAGCACTCGAGCGCGCGCGCGGTGGCGCGTCGCATCGGCTGCGAGAGCGCATGGCAGGAGGTTGGAGCGAATGGTCATGCGGGCACCTGCGAGCGTGTACGCCAGGCGCGCAGCGAAGCGCGTCGGCGCAGGAAAAAATCGCGCATCCGGTCGAGATGCAGATACACCACCGGCGTCGTGTACAGCGTCAGCACCTGGCTCACCACCAGCCCGCCGACGATCGCGATGCCGAGCGGCTGGCGCAATTCGGCGCCGTCGCCGCTGCCGAGCGCGAGCGGAAGTGCACCGAGCAGCGCCGCCATCGTCGTCATCAGGATCGGGCGCAGGCGCAGCCTGCAGGCTTCTTCGATCGCCGCGCGCGGCGACAGTCCCCGACGGCGCTGCGCGTCGAGGGCGAAATCGATCATCATGATCGCGTTCTTCTTGACGATGCCGATCAGCAGCAGCACGCCGATCAGCGCGATGATGTTGAATTCGCTCTTCGCGATCATCAGCGCGAGCAGCGCGCCGACGCCGGCCGAGGGCAGGGTCGACAGGATCGTCACCGGGTGCAGCGTGCTCTCATACAGGATGCCGAGCACGATGTACATCGCGACGAATGCGGCGAGGATCAGCCACGGCTGACTTTCGAACGAACTCGTGAACAGACGCGCCGTGCCCTGGAACCCGCCCTGCAGCGTGCTCGGCGCACCGATGCGCGCAAGCGTGCCCGAGATCGCCTCGCGCGCGCTCGACAGCGAGCCGCCCACAGGCAGGTTGAACGACAACGTCGAGGCGGCGAAACCGCTCTGGTGATTCACTGCGAGCGGCGTGTTGGTGGGGCCGAAGGTCGCGATGCTCGCGAGCGGGATCGAGCGGCCGTCGGCAGTGACGAACACGAAGTCGCGCAGGATCTCCGGGCTCTGCCAATAGCGCGGTGCCACCTCCATGACCACGCGGTACTGGTTCAGCGGGTTGTAGATCGTCGACACCTGGCGCTGGCCGAACGCGTTGTTGAGCGAGGCGCTGATGCGGCGCATGTCCAGACCGAGACGCGCCGCCGCATCGCGATCGACGATCACCGACGTCTGCTCACCGCGATCCTGGGTATCGGTGTTGACGTCGGTGATCTCGGGCAACTCGGCCAGCGCGAGGCGAACGCGTGGTTCCCACGCGCGCAGCACTGCGAGTTCGTCCGCCTGCAATGTGTATTGGTACTGCGCCGCACCCGAGCGGCCGCCGGCGCGCAGTTCCTGCGTCGACTGCAGGAACAGGCGCGCGCCGGGTTCGCGCGCGAGTTGCGGGCGCAACCGGGCGATCACCTGGTCGGAGGTCATCGCGCCGCGCTCGGCCAGCGGCTTCAGCGTGATGAACATCGACGCGGAGTTGCGTTGACCACCGCCGGTAAACCCCACCACCGTCGCCACCGCCGGGTCGCGCCCGACGATCGACACGAACGTCTCGAGCTTCTTCTCCATCGACTGGAACGAGATGCCCTGATCGGCCTGGATCGAACCCGACAGCCGTCCGGTGTCCTGCTGCGGAAAGAACCCCTTGGGCACGATCGTATAAAGGTAGACATTGAGGCCGATCGTCACCAACAGCAGCAGCAGCATCAGGCCCGCGTGATCGAGCACCCACGACAGGCTCGATGAGTAGCCGTCGACGACGCCGCGCCATACGCGCGCTGAAGCGCGCGTCACAGAGTTCCACGCACGCGCAGGGCCCCGCGCGACCGGGTTGCCCGGCGCCGC
>JACMMK010000130.1 GCA_014379045.1 Burkholderiales bacterium | reverse complement strand
TGGCAATCGGCGCGCGGGTGAGGAGGAGGGATTCAAGGGTCATCCGGCGCAGTCCGGCCGGGTTGGCCGGCTGATCCAGGGACGATGGTTGCCCGTGCGGCGTATCGGCGCGAGGTCTGCGGCCTGTAGGTAGCCGCTCGCGCCGGTTGCAGGTGCGTTTGAAAGTACTATGCGCGGAGGAGTGGCCCGCAGGGCCGGAATGGTCAAGCGTCAGCGGCGGTGACCTCATCACCCCGTCGCTCCGCGCCACCCCTCCTCGGTGAGGAGGGGTGCAAGCACCAGCGCACTCAAACCTTGACCGCAGTCACCGTGATCTCGACCAGCGCACCGTCCCTGAGTGCAACGCCCACGCAGGCCCGCTGCGGCCAGTGGTCAGGATTGTCGCCCAGCCACTCGCACCACACTTGGTCCATGGCGTCCTTATCGTGGATGTCGGCGACGAAGATCTGCGCGGACGCGATGCTGTGCTTGCTCGCGCCGAGCGCGGCGAGGTTCTTCTCGATGGTCGCCAGCGTCTGCCGCGTCTGTCCGGCGACATCCAGCGTGACGTCCGCCGCCGTGGCCACGGCCCAGACGAGATCCTTGTACCCGCACGCCCGGTTACGGCCGCGCGCCCCGCCGCTGATGCGTTTGATCATGGTGTTTCCCTGATGGAATGCGAGGCGCGAAAACACCACGCCCGACCGACTGGCTGGCTTACTCCGCCTTGATGCCGGCGGACTTGATGACTTTCGCGAACTTGGCGATGTCGGCCTTGATCGTCGCGCCGAACTGTTCCGGCGTGTCGCCGACCGCCTCGTAGCCGAGCGTCTCGAAGCGCTGCTTCACGTCCGCTGACTTCAGCCCGGCCACCACGCCGCTGTTCAGCTTGTCGATGATTTCCCTTGGCACACCGGCCGGCGTCACCAGTCCGAACCAGGCATCCACCGCATAACCTTTCACCCCGGATTCCGCCACGGTAGGCAGCTCGGGCGCAACCGTCGAGCGCTTGGCGCCGGCGACGGCCAGCATCCGCAGCTTGCCGTTCTTCGCGTGCGGCGCAACCACCGCATAGTCCGCGATCATCATGTCGATCTGGCCCGCGATCACGTCGGTCACCGCGGGCGCGGTGCCCTTGTACGGCACCTGCACGATGTCGGTCCCGGTGGCGGACTTCAGGATTTCCGTCATCAGGCTCGACACCGACCCGGAACCGGACGAGCCGTACGACAGCAGGCCCTTCTTCGAGCGCGCCAGAGCGATCAGTTCCTTCATGTTCTTCACGGGCACGCCAGGATTGACCGTCACCACGTACGGCGCGAACGCGACGTTGGAGACCGGCGCGAAGTCGCGCAACGGGTCGTAGCCGAGCTTCGGATACAGCGACGGCGCGGCGGCCAGATTGCTCGACGACCCCATCGAGAGCGTATAGCCGTCTGCCGGCGCCTTGGAAGCCAGCTCCATGCCGATCGTGCCGCCAGCCCCGCCCCTGTTCTCGATGATGACGTTCTGGCCCCATTGCTCAATCAGCTTCTGGCCGACGATGCGCGCGAGGATGTCGTTGGGCCCGCCCGGGGCGAACGCGACGACGATGCGGATCGGCTTGGCGGGATAGGTTTGCGCGCCCACCGCGCAAGCGAGCAAGAGCCCGGGCAATGCAAGCAAAGAGTGAAGGATATTGCGTCGAGTCATTCTGACCGCTCCCGTCTATTCTAAGGATAGTCTGAACAAGTCATCCAAAATGTGATTTCATCGAAGCATCAGCGGACGACAGGACAGGCTGCTGCTCGTGATTTCTCCGGTGCAGACCGGAAGTGCGGGTGACATTTCGCTCCGGCTGGTCATGCAGAAGCTGTCCGAGATCCTGGGCCAGCCGGTGACGGTGGAGAACATCCCGGGGGCTGCGGGCATGATCGGCCTGGAACGCGTGTCGCGGGCCAGGCCCGATGGCTAAACCATTGGTGGCATCAGCGACAGCACGCTGACCTACGTGCCTATCGTGCAAGGCCGCAAGGGTTTCAATGCGCTCGACTTGCTGGAGCCGATCAGTCTGATGTCCACGAGTACTTGGGTGCTGGTCGCTCACCCGTCGCTGCCGGTGAAGTCCGTCAAGGATATGGATGCGCTCGCCAAGGCCCATCGCGGCAAGCTCGACTACGCGTCAGGTGGAATCGGCGGATCACATCACGTGGTGATGGAATCCTTCAAGTCGGTGACCGGCACACACCTGGTGCATGTGCCGTATCGCGGCGCCAGCGCCGCGTTGACGGCGGTCGAGTCGGGCGAAATGCCGGTGATGTTCTCGGCCATGCAGCCCGCACTGGATCGTATCCAGTCCAATCGGCTGATCCCGCTCGCGGTTGCCACGCCCGAGCGCTCCAAGTTGCTGCCGAACGTCGCGACCATCTCCGAGTCCGGTGTCCCGGGATTCACCTTCGCGACCTGGACCGGAATCCTCGCGCCCAAGGGGACGCCCCCGGCCATCATCACGCGCCTGAATGGCGAGATCCCCAGGGCGCTCACTGATTCGGGTGTCGTCGCCAAGCTGGCGGCGCTCGGGGGGACGCCACAGCCCACCAGTCCGAAGGCACTGGCCGCCTTGATAGAAGACACGACGGTGCGGATGGCCAAGGTGATCGAGCAGGCGAAGATCAAGGCGGAGTAGAGACACTGCCCATGACCGGGAACTGGTCGACCTCGACGGCGCGCGACGGATGCACCTTGCCGGCGGACGGCTCGGGCCACCCAATGCGGACGGCGGCCGCACGAGCGAATCCGCCGGGCCTGCCGGCTCCGGTAGACTCGGTCGATGAACATCCTCGGTGTTGCCGGCTTCTCCGGCAGCGGCAAGACCACGCTGATCGAACGGCTGGTACCTCGGCTGGTGGCCGGCGGCTGGCGCGTGTCGCTGCTCAAGCATGCGCATCACGCGTTCGATGTCGATACCCCGGGAAAGGATTCGTGGCGCCAGCGCCAGGCGGGCTGCACCGAGGTTCTGGTGAGCTCGGGCAGGCGCTGGGCACTGATGCACGAACTGCGCGGCGCGGCGGAGTCGACGCTCGACGACCAGCTCGCCCGGCTGTCACCCTGCGACCTGGTACTGGTCGAGGGCTGGAAGCATGCGCGGATACCGAAGCTCGAGGTTTACCGCCTAGCGGTCGGCGCGCCGCTGCTGGCGCCCGATGACCCGGATGTGATCGCGATCGCGACCGATGTGCAGGGGCTGGAGGCTGGCGTACCCTGCCTCCCTATCGACGATATCGACGCAGTCGCGCTGGTCGCGCTGCATGTGCTGGGCTCGGTGTCGGCGACCGTTGCCGGCATCGCCTGCGTGCGGGCGGTCGCCTGATGCAGGAGACGATCATGCCCTGGCTCGGCCACGAGTTCGTTGCCCTGTCGGCCGAGGGCGATCCACGCGGATCGATCGAAGACGAGATGGCGGGGCTGCTCGCGCGTATGGACGCGCAGCTGCGCCAGCGCGGACTCGGCCTCGACGATACCGTGCGCACGCGCCTCTGGGCACGCGACATGACCGCCTGGGCCGGGGCGGTCGAGGAACGTGCACGGATCCTGTCGGGCCCGGCGCGGTCGGTCAGTTCGAGCCATATACGGCCGTCGCGCTTCGCCTCCGATGCCCGCCTCTCGCTCGACCTGCTGGCGATGCGTCCGAACGATCCGGCGTCGCGCAAGGTCTGCGTCGAATACGAGCCGCCGACGATCGTGCTGCGGCACCTGGTTCTTGAACGGGTGCTGTTCATTTCCGGCAACACGGTGGTGATGCCGTCGTTCGACGAGCAGTTGCCGGTCGTCGTCGGGCGCATCGCCGATACGCTGGCGATCGCCGGTTCGTCCTGGCAGCGGGTCGTGCGCGCATCGTTTTTCCTGCATGTGAGCCAGGACATGGATCACCTGCGCGCAGCGTTCCGCAGGCTGGTGCCGTGCGAGGTCGCCGGCTGTGAATACGCCCCGGTCGACACGCGGCAGGGCAAGTTGATCGAGATCGAAGTGACTGCGGAGGTGTGATGGACGACAGTGCGAAGTCCGGTTGCAGGATACCCGGTGCGGCAATGCTCGCCGTGTTCGGATTGGTCGGCGGACTGTCCACGGGTGCGGTGCAGGCACAGGCCGACTTCCCGAATCGCCCAGTGCGCATCGTCGTGCCGCAGGCGGCCGGCGCCAGCCTGGACATCGCGGCGCGCACGGTCGGCCAGCGGATGCAGGAAACGCTCGGCCAGCCGGTGGTCATCGAGAACCGCCCGGGCGCGAACGCGATCATCGGCATGGAGTTCGTCGCCAAGGCGAAGGCCGATGGCTACACGCTGGTGATGGCGCCGCCGTCGGCGGTTGCGATCAATCCGCTGGTGTTCAAGCAGCTGCCGTACGACACGTTGCGCGATTTCGCGCCGGTGTCCCAGGTCACCGGCATCACCTTCGTGGTGGTGGTGAATCCATCGCTGCCGGTGACGTCGCTGAAGGACCTCGCCGCGCTCGCACGCAAGCGCCCGGGCGAACTGCCTTACGGCTCGGCCGGCGTGGCGAACATGAACCACCTTTCCGGGGAACTGTTCAGCCAGTTGAACGGGGTGACCATGCTGCATGTCCCGTACAAGGGCGAGACGCCGGCGGTCAACGACCTGCTGTCGGGCGGCAACGCGGTGATGTTCACCACGCTGCCGTCGGTGCTGCCGTTCATCCGCGCCGGCAAGCTGCGGGCGGTCGCGGTGATGGGCCCGCAGCGCTCTGCGGTGCTGCCCGATGCGCCGACGGCAACCGAAGCCGGCATGGCAGACATCACCACCTCCGGATGGACCGGCCTGCTGGCACCGGCGGGCAGTCCGGGCGATGCGATCCAGCGGCTGTACAAGGAGGTCGCGCGGGTGGTTCGACTGCCCGAGGTCGGCGAGATGCTGGCGAAGCTGGGCGCCGATCCGGTCGGCAGTACCCCGGAGCAGTTCACCGCGTTCATCAAGGCGGAGATCGCCAAGTGGACGAAGGTCGTCAGGACCTCCGGCGTCGAGTTGAAGCCGTGACCGCTGGGTGCATTCGATGAGATCGCCGCTGTTCGATCGCGCGCTGCGGCTGGTGGTGTCGAGGCCGCCGCGGTGCCATTGCCCGACACGGGCGTCCCGCCGGCCACCGCGCGCCGGCTCGACGAACTGTTCCGCACCCTCGTCGATACCGACGATGCGCTTGCAGCCGGCGAGGCCGAGGACCTGATGGGCGTTGTGGACGTCGCATGAGGACCCGGCAGCCGAGGGATGCCTCATCCGAGCGATCCACCATATCGCCGCGCGCGAGTTCGAGCCGGCGGAGCCGCGCGACCGCGTCGGCAGCCAGTCGTACATGCACTATCACGCCGATTACAACACGGGTACCAACACGATTCATGCCGGAGGCGAGCGGGAGTCGTACCTGTTGCTGCCGGTGATTCCGCGAGGAAACTGAGGGCGGGGCGCGCACGTGCAATGTATTCGATGGAACCCGAGCACGGGGTGTGCAGCGCGTCGGGCCATGCAGCCCCCGGGTGGCTTGGCAAAAGCAATTCATCCTGATCCGAGCGCACTGCCACGGGCTCGGGACTGACATGCCTCAGCGGCAGGAACGCCTGCGCGAAGTTCGGCGAGAAGTTTCAGCCGCATCGCAAGCCTGGGCATGAACGACCTGTATGTACCACTTCGGTTTCATGCGACCGAAATCAGTGCGGGCTGGGTGGCGTAGGATCGCCTTCGAATCCAGTACATACGTGCACCCGCCTTCCCGCACGAACACCACCCAGTGCCAGAATCGTTTTCCCCGTTCGAGATGCCACTTGATCGCCAACAAGGCCAGAGCCGGCAGCTTCGACCCAAGCCTTCCTGGCGAAGGCCAGAAAGCGCAAGAGATTCACGGAGGCGTATGCGTCGCTGGACCTGGAGTACCAGGTGGTCAGCCAGCTTCTCAAGGCGCGTACCCATGCGGGGCTTACGCAAGACGCGGTCGCCGAGCGCATGGGTACCACCAAGAGCGCCGTGTCGCGGCTGGAATCCGCCGGGAAGCATGCGCCGTCGATGTACACGTTCAACCCGAACGGGATAGACTGACTTGGAATGTAGCCAGCACCTCCGCCCACGTTCCCTGGACGACGACCATGCCCGAACTGCGCTTCTTCGATCCGTCCGGAAGCCTCGAGATCTCGCAGCAGCATGCACCCCGACTGTCGACGCTGGCCGGCAAGCGGATTGCGCTGCTGGCCAACGGCGAGTGGCAGTCGGTCCGTTCGCTCGCGGTCCTCAAGGAATCGCTTGAGCAGGACTTCCCCGGCATCGACGTGCTCCCGCCCGAGCACTTCCCGGAAGGCAACGCCGTGCTCAGCGAGCCCGCGACCCTCGAACGGCTGCGGAAGGCAGAGGTCGACGCGGTCATCATCGGCAATGCGGCCTGAGGGTCCTGCTCAACCGCCCTGGGCAGGGCGGCAGCTACGATGGAGATGGCCGGCATCCCGACCGTGCTCCTCGCCAGGACCGACTTTCTGGGTGTGATCCGCAATGCGGTGTGCGGGCTCGGCTTCCCACCGGAGACGCCGCTGGTGTCGTTTCCGGTCGACCTGTTCCTTCCCGAGAGCGACCTCACGACGGTGAGGGCACGCCGGCAGGAGTTCTACGAAGCGCTCACTGGCTGGACCCCGTCGCGCGACTACGCCGCGGCGGGCACCGGCACACCGCTGGTCACGGTCAGCGCCGAAACGCACGAGCAGACGTTCGACCGCGCCAACGCGCTGATGCTCGCCAGCACCTGGGGCGACGGGTTGCCGGTGCGGCCGCCGACGCCGGAGCGTGTCGACTGGATCCTGCGCGGCACGCAACTGCCGCGCACGCAACTGATCGGCAAGTTCCCGCCGCGCGGCGCGCTGGCGACCGTCGAAGCCTGCGCGATCGCACTTGCGATGGCAGGCGGTCGGCCCGAATACCTGCCGGTGCTGATCGCAGCCGTCGAAGCTTTCCTCGACCCGCGTTCCGGCGGTCAGTCACTGCAGGCGGATTCCGGCAGTGCCTACCCGGTGGTCGTCGTCAATGGGCCCATCTCGCGGCAGATTCGGCTGAACACGTCGTTCGGATGCCTCGGACCCGATCCACAGCGACCGGCAGGCGCGAGCATCGGCCGCGCGCTGCGCCTGATGCAGCAGAACCTCGGCGGCGCGCTTCCCGGCGTCGGCGCGATGGGCATGTGGGGCGCGATGCGCTACACCAATGCCGTATTCGGCGAAGACGAAGCCGGGCTTCCGGAGGGCTGGACACCGCATGGTGCCGACCGGCATGGCTACGCGCCCGGCACCAACTGCGTCTCGCTAGTCTTCGCCACCGGCGCCACCAACATCCGGCGCCGCGGCTTCGGCGGTGAGTCGCGCGAGGTCGATGCGCTGCAGGGCATGCGGCGCACGGCGAAGTACCTGCGGTCACCGAACCTCGGTTGCCTGATGGGCTGGTCCAGGGGCACCCCGGGCGTGTTGCTGCTCTCCCCTATCGTCGCGAAGGCGATGACCGAACTCGGCTGGACGAAGGACTCGATACGCACCTTCCTGTGGGAGCACACGCGCATTCCCGCGGACGAACTCGCGCTCGACGGCATCGATACATGGATAAGGCTGGATCACGATCCGGCAGTCCGGGCCAGCATCGCGCTCGATCCCTGGCCGATGTCGTCGCGTCCCGAGAACCTCGTCGTCATCATCGCCGGCGGCGGGCATCCGACGAACAGCTACTGGCTGGAATCGTACGGGCCCGAGGTGGTCGGAAAGACGATCAGCGTGCCGGACGGATTCGATGCATTGCTGAAGGAGGCCGATCGCGAACTGGGCTGTGGCGAGGAAGTCTGCATGATCTGATCGAAGCGCGACAATGGCACGCCTCTTGCACGGTCTCCGGTGCGACCGCCTTGAAAGGAGTGCGATGCAAACTGCTCGCGTTGGCGCAACGACCCTTGCTGCCGTTTTCGCCGGATCCACCTGCGTTACAGGCGCCGCGCTCGCGCAGGAATTCCCGGCAAAGCCCATCCGCCTGATCGTGCCGTTCGCACCCGGCGGCGGCACCGACATCACCGGCCGCACGATCAGCGCGAAGATGGCCGACACGCTGAAGCAGCCGGTAGTCGTCGAGAACCGCACCGGTGCGGGCGGGGTGATCGGCGCGGAGTTCGTCGCGAAGGCGCCGCCCGATGGCTACACGGTACTGATCGGCACGCCGGCGGAAATCGCGATCCTCCCGCACATGCAGAAGATGCCCTACGACCCCCTGCGCGACTTCGCGCCGGTGTCGCTCGCGACCTCGTCGCCGCTGATCCTGGTCGTGCATCCGTCGCTGCCGGTGAAGTCGGCCAAGGATCTGATCGCGCTGGCGAGGACACGGCCCGGACTGCTGACCTTCGGTTCCGCGGGCACCGGCGGCGTGCATCACCTGGCCGCCGAGCTGCTCAAGTTCAGCTACAAGCTGGACATGGTGCATGTGCCCTACAAGGGCGTCGGCGCCGTCATCCCCGACCTCGTCGGCGGCCACATCTCGTTGACTTTCTCGAGCATGCCGCCGTCGATGCCGTTCGTTGCATCCGGCAAGCTGCGCGCCGTGGGCATCGCAGCGCCGAAGCGATCGGCCGCGGCACCGCAGGTGCCGACGCTGTCGGAGGTCGGCGCGCCCGATCTGTTCGTGAGCAACTGGTTCGCCTACTTCGTGCCGGCGGCCACGCCGCCGGCCATCGTCGGCCGGCTCAGCGGCGAGATCAACCGCACTTTGAAGATGCCCGACGTGCGGGAGAAGCTGCTCGCGCTCGGACTCGACACGCTCGGCACCACGCCGGAGGAGCTCGGCCGGTTCGTTCGCGAGGAGAGCGAGAAGTACGGGAAGACCATCAAGGCGGCGGGCATCCGGCTCGAATAGCCATACTCAGCTTGTCGACCGGCGTTTCGCGCACGCCGTCCACAGCGCTCGGCTCGCTCGAACCTGCGGTGCTATTCTGGCGCGCATGAGCTCGTTCCCGCGCCGACCGTCCTCGAGAGTCTTGCTGGTCGCATGCGGTATTGCCGCGTGTGCAACTGCGCCCGCCCTCGCCCAGTCGTTCCCCAGCCGCGGCATCACGGTCGTGTCCCCGTTCGCACCCGGCGGTCCCAGCGATCTCATTGCGCGCACGATGGCGGCGAAGCTCACCGAAGCGCTCGCCGTGCCGGTCGTCGTCGAGAATCGAGGCGGCGCCGGCGCCACCCTGGGCACAGGCTACGTCGCCCGGGCCGCGCCCGACGGTTATACGTTGCTCGTTGCCGGCCAGAGCAGTCTCGCCTTCGCACCGCACCTCTACGCAAAGCTTCCCTATGATTCGTTGCGCGACTTCGCGCCGATCACGAACGTGGCGCTGGCGCCGTACGTGCTCACCGTCAACACCCGCGTTCCGGTAAAGACGGTTGCAGAGCTGGTCAAGATCGCACGCAGCAAGCCGCAGGCGCTCACCTTCGCGACCTCGGGCGCAGGCTCGGTGTCGCACCTCACGATGGAAATGCTCGCATCGTCGACCGGCGTCGATCTGGTGCATGTTCCGTACAAGGGGATGATTCCGGCGATCAGCGCGATGGCCTCCGGCGAAGTCGACATGATGTTCGCCGACCTCGGTCTGGTGGACGCGTTGGTCCAGGCGGGGAGGCTGCGCACGATCGCGGTGGCCGGTCGTGCGCGCTCGTCGTCGGCGCCGTCGTTGCCGACGATGACCGAGGCCGGCTTCAACAACGTCGTGGGCGAGGGCCGCTTCGGCTTCCTCGCCCCCGCAGGCACGCCACGTGAGATCGTCACTCGGCTTCACGCCGTGCTCGCCGCAGCGACTAAAGGTGCGGACGTGCGCGAGCGCTTCGCGAAGTTCGGCTACGAGCCGACGACGGACACGCCCGAGCAGTTCGCCGCACTGATCAAGTCCGAACACGAGCAGTTCGGGAAACTGATCCGGCAGTTGAAGATCAAGGCGGACTGAACAACCGAATCGTCACGACCAGGGTCGAGGAACAAGCCGATGAATCCCGATACGCAATCGTTCAACAGCATGCCGCCCGCGAACACGAACGAGACGTTTCTGACCGAGCAGTATTTCCAGGCGGTCGAGAACATGATCAAGGTGTTCGCGATCCGGCCCGACGACAAGCTGCTGTTCCTGTCCGACTTCCTGATCGACCCGCGCGTGTTCCATGCGATCGCCGGCATCGCGCGCTCGCGCGGCGTCAAGCCTGAGCTCTACATGAGCAGCAACTGGAACAACGGCGTGTTTCCCGACGAGTTGAAGGCGGTCTACGAGAAGGCGTCGCTCGTAGTGTCGACCTGGTTCGCGTCGATCGGCGACCCCTACTGCCTGAAGGTGCGCAAGGACACCGGACAGCGGACGGTCAAGATGACCTACTTCCGGAGCATCGATGTCCTGAAGACCCCGCAGGCGCGCTTCCCGGCGGAGATCGTGGGCGAGATCACGCGCGCGACGCGCGACATGTATCCCGCAAACGAGCGCTTCGCGCTGCGGATCACCGATCCGCGCGGAACCGAATGGACGGCGAACTTCACCCCCGAGATGCGCGACAACATGCTGAGTTCGAACCGGTGGCGCGGCCAGACCACGGCCGACGAACCGGGCGCCTATGTGCATTGGGTGCCGACGCACGGCCCCAACATCTACGACCGCACGACGCTCGGCAAGAAGATGGACCGCGGCGAGACGCGCCAGGACGTGAACGGCATCGTCTATCCGCAAGGCGCCGTCGGCTTCCCGCAGCCGTTCAGCGAGCGCGTCGGCGTCGTCTTCGAAAACGACCGCATCACCGAAGTGCGCGGCGCGTCTGAAGACGCCGCCGTGCTGAGGGACATGCTCGTCGGAGGCGTGCTGGTGGAGCTCGGCTGCGGCTTCAACCCGAAGGCGCCGCGCGGGGGCATCTACCCGGCCGGTTCCAATTCGCCCGGCGCCCTCCACTTCGGCATCGAACTGGCCAAGCCCTGCGCGTACATCCAGAAGGCGATGCCGAACTGGGAAGAGCCACCGATCCACATGGATCTGGTGCTGCTCGACGCGACCGTGGTGGCCGGCAGGAACGTGCTGGTGCAGGACGGCTTCCTGACTTCGCTGCGCAACGACCGTGTGATCGAAGCGGCACGGCGTTACGGTGATCCGGTCGACCTGCTCGAAGGTTGGCCCGCCTAGCCGCAGTGCCATGAGTCACCCGACGGCCGGCGCATGAGCGAACGCGACGCTGCCGCGCAGCACGTGCGCTGGTACGCGCAGATTCCTCGATTCGAATGCATCGAAGGCTGCACCGACTGTTGCGGCCCGGTGCCGTGGAGCGCCTACGAACTCGAGCAGGCGCAGCTTGCGCAGCCGCCGGTGGCCCGACCCGACAACGTCTGCGAGTTTTCGTTGGCGGGCCGGTGCCAGATCCATGCCGTCCGGCCGTTGATGTGCCGGCTCTTCGGCGCGGTGGAGGACCTCCGGTGCCCGCATGGCCGAGGTCCGCTCGAATTGCTCCCCGTCGACGCGGGACACGACATCGTGCGCCGCTACAAGATTGCGAACCGCATGGAGTGAACGGGCACCCGCGCCGACGACCGCTACGGGTCGTTCAGTCCTTCAGGAACTCCAGCAACCGCTTGCCGGGCAGGAAGAAGTAACCGCCTCCGCGCATCGTCACGAACTGTCGCATCGGCGTCAGACGCAACGGCGCGTCACGCGTCGGCACGGTGAACCCGTTCAGGCCCACGCTGCCGTCGCCGATCAGCGGGTCCACCTCGCCCTCGAGACCGTGGAAGGCCGGGCTCGCGAGCCAGGTCTGCTGGATGAACTCGAACTGCCGTTCGATGTCGCTGTTCAGACACATGAACAGCAGGCCCGGACGCTGTCCGTCGCGCGGCGCATAGACGCGCCCGACGCGCAGGATGCGATGGCGGTTGGTGATCGCGATCTGCTCCGACGAGCCGGGCACGAGGCTGTCCCTGGGATTGGCGCGCCGGATATGCGCGCCGAACGGACAGCGCAGTGCCTCGGGATCCTCGGTGCCGTACAGGAAATCGTTGTCCTCGCTGCTGCGCAGGGCCGGCTTCGCGTCGACGACGGTCGGCGCCGGCGTCGTCGCACTCAGGATCGGCGTACCGGTCTCGGGTGTGCTTGTCGGGCGCGCCGTCGGCCTGGGCTGAAGCACGGGGGCCCGGCTGCGCATCAGCGCGGTCTCCGACTCATAGGGAAAGCGCACCAGTGACGAGCCATCGGCCCAGCGGCCGACCAGCTTCGCACCGATGAAATCCGGCGTGATCCTGTACGGCTGTTCGAGCCGACCCTGCAGTCGTTGTGCCTCGGCCTCGCAATACGCGTGGAACCGCTCGATCTCCTGTTCGAGCTGGCGAACCACCAGGAACGAGCCGTTACGCGCGACATCGCGCGGCGCATCGACGATCGTGCGCGAAAAGCCATCGCAGTCGGCCGCGATCGGCAGACGATTGTGGGGATCGTGAACCGCGTCGAGATGCGGCGCGGGCGGCAGGTTGCCGCGATTGTCCGGGTACCCGATGATGAATTCGCCCGGCTCGACGAGATGGATCGGATCGGCGTTGCGCAAACCACGATAGGTGCCGCGGATCACGGGCTGCGAGGTGCCATCGACGAAGCCGAACGGTTCCTTGCGATCGCCTCGCGCTTCGGGAATGCGCTCGAGCGCGATGCGGTGGGCGATGCACTGGGGCGCGACGCACGCAGACTCGACGCGTGCCACCAGCGCGGCCACCGCCTCGGTACTCTTGCCATACGCGAGCAGCACCGCGTCCGCGCGCCATCCGGTATTCGGCCACCACCACTGAGCCGCAGCATTCGGCCCGGTGTCACCGAGCACGCGCTCGCGCCCCAGCGCGGTCATGCCGTCGAGAAACGCGGGCGGGAACGTCTCGAGCGCGGCTTCGGGCAGCCCCAGCGTCGACAGCGCCGTCGGCGCGAGCGCCAG
>JACMMK010000129.1 GCA_014379045.1 Burkholderiales bacterium | reverse complement strand
GTCGAGCGGCGCGCCGCTGCCGACATCGACCTTGCACAAGCGCAGCCGGTCAGCCTTCGGGTGCGCTGCGACTTCCAGCACCGTCGCCGCGACCACGCCCGAGAACGGTGGCGCAACCGGTCGTCGCTCTTCCACCTCGAGTCCCGACATCGTGAGCAGATGGGCGAGCGCCTCGGCGTCGAGATCCGGATCGACGAAGCTGCGCAACCACTGTTCGGAAATCTGCACGACGCCCCCGGCTCAGCGCTGGAACTGCTGCAGGAAGCGCAGATCGTTTTCGAAGAACAGACGCAGATCGCTGACGCCGTAGCGCAGCATCGTCAGCCGCTCGAGCCCGCTGCCGAAGGCAAAGCCGAGGTAGCGCTCAGGATCGAGCCCGAAGTTGCGGATCACCGCCGGATGCACCTGGCCCGCCCCCGAGATCTCCAGCCAACGTCCCTTCAGCGGTCCGCTGCCGAAGGCCATGTCGACTTCTGCCGAGGGCTCGGTGAAGGGAAAGAACGACGGCCGGAAGCGCACCTGGAGCTGATCGGTTTCGAAGAACGTCTGCAGGAAATCGGTGTACACCCCCTTCAGGTGCGCGAAGCTGATCGCCTCGTCGATCCACAACCCTTCGACCTGGTTGAACATCGGCGAATGCGTCGCATCGGAGTCGACGCGGTAGGTGCGCCCCGGCGCGATCACCTTGATTGGAGGGCGATGCATCCGCGCATAGCGCACCTGCATCGGCGAGGTGTGCGTGCGCAACAGCAGCCGCTTGCCCTCGGTATCGCGCCCGTCGATGTAGAACGTGTCCTGCATCGAACGCGCGGGATGATTCTCCGGGTTGTTCAACGCGGTGAAGTTGTACCAGTCGGTCTCGATCTCCGGCCCGTCGGCAATGTCGAAGCCGATCGAGCGAAAGATCGCCTCGACGCGCTGCTGGGTGCGCGTGACCGGGTGGATCGCCCCTCGCCCACGGCCGCGGCCGGGCAGCGACACGTCGATCTCCTCCTGCGCGAGCCGGGCCGCCAGCGCATCGTCGACCAGCGTGCGCCGGCGTTCGTCCAGCGCTCCCTCGATCGCCGACTTCGCGGCGTTGATGGCAGCACCCGCGTCCTTGCGCGCTGCCGGGTCGAGTTTCCCGAGCGATTTCAGCAGTTCGGTCAGCGAGCCGCTCTTGCCGAGAAAGCGTGCCTTGTCCTGCTCGAGGCGGGGCGAATCGTTCGCCTGCGCGAAGACTGCAAGCGCCTCCGAGACGATGCGATCGAGTTCTGCCTGCATCCTGGAACTACTTTCGAGAACGCTGCAGCCAACCGGCCGCCACGCGCGTATGCCTCGCGTGGCGGCCGGAACGAGTCACCGGTCGCTCAAACTGGAGCGGGTGTCGCCGCCTGCGGCGTGGTCGCCGGCAACGCCGCTCGCGCCTGATCGGCAAGCTTCGCGAAGGCGACTTTGTCGACCACCGCCAGATCGGCGAGCACCTTGCGGTCGATCTCGACGCACGCCCGTTTCAGCCCGTTCATGAACACGCTGTAGGTGAGCCCGCATTCGCGCGCTGCCGCGTTGATCCGAGCGATCCACAACACGCGGAACTGACGCTTCTTCTGACGACGATCGCGGTAGGCATACTGCCCCGCCTTCATCACCGCCTCTTTGGCGATCCGGTAAACACTCTTGCGACGGCCGCGGAAGCCCTTCGCCTGTTCGAGCACCTTCTTGTGGCGCGCCCTTGCGGTGACGCCGCGTTTTACTCTCGGCATGGCAGCGTCTCCTTAGGCGTAGGGCAGCATCGCGCGAACGGAATTCTCGTTCGACGCATGGATCGTCAACGTCCCCCGAAGACCGCGTTTGCGCTTGGTCGTCTTCTTCGTGAGGATGTGGCGCAGGAAAGCCTTGCTCCGCTTGATGCTGCCGCTGCCGCGCGCCTTGAACCGCTTGGCGGCGCCTTTCTTCGTCTTCATTTTGGGCACGATGCCACCTCACTTTTTGATGGTCGGCGGGCGTCTCTCGGGGGCGAGAGCGCTTCAGGGGCCTGCCGTCCACTTGTTGCCCGCCATCGAGATTCGACGGGTCGCATCGACGCAGCCAGGCTGCGTCGATGAATTCCTTGCATGGTGTAGAAACGCCTCAGCGCTTCTTAGGGGCGATCACCATGATCATCTGTCGCCCTTCGAGCTTGGGAAACTGCTCTACCGAGCCGAGTTCCGCCAAGTCTGCCTGAATCCGCTGGAGCAGCTTCACGCCGAACTCCTGGTGCGCCATTTCACGCCCGCGAAACCGTAATGTGATCTTCGCCTTGTCGCCCTCGGTCAGAAACCGATTGAGGTTACGCAGCTTGATCAGGTAGTCGCCTTCGTCGGTTCCCGGCCGGAACTTCACTTCCTTGACCTGGATCTGCTTCTGCTTGAGTTTGGCTTCGTGCTTCTTCTTGCTCTCGCGGTACTTGAACTTGCCGAAATCCATCAACCGGCAAACGGGAGGGACCGCAGTCGGCGCAATCTCGACCAGATCGACCTCCGCCTCTTCGGCCATCGCCAGCGCCTGCGCCGAGGTCACGATGCCGAGCGGTTCGCCTTCGAGCCCCACCAGACGAATCTCGGGTGTGGTGATCTCGCTGTTGATCCGCGCTTCCTTCTCTTTTTCCTGAGCGATGCCTACACCTCGTGCCGTTCGTTAAACCCATGAAGACTGCACCGCGCGCCCCGAACGACGGGGCCCCGCGGCAGTGGTCTAGCCTGCTGCGACTGCGACCGAACCTGCCGTCGCGGTCGACACCGTCGGGGCCGCCGTCGACGCGCCCTTCGCGTCGATTTCCGCCCGTAACGTACCGATCAGTTCATCCGCCGCGACCGCGCCGAGGTCGCGGTTCCCACGAGCCCGGACGGCAACGCATCCCGAAGCCAGTTCCTTTTCGCCTACGATCAGCTGGTAAGGGACTTTGTTCAAGCTATGTTCCCGAATCTTATAGTTTATTTTCTCGTTTCTCAAGTCAACTTCGGCCCGGATACCCGCTTCGCGCAGCTTTTGCATCAATTGTGTTGCGTATTCGGCCTGATGCTCGCTGATATTCATCACCATTGCCTGTACCGGCGCGAGCCACAGCGGCATCGCGCCGGCATGGTTCTCGATCAGGATGCCGATGAACCGTTCGAGCGAGCCCAGTACGGCCCGGTGCAGCATCACCGGAATCTTCCGGGTATTGTCTTCGGCCACATATTCGGCGCCCAGGCGGGCCGGCAGCGCAAAATCGAGCTGCAGCGTGCCGCATTGCCAGACGCGCCCGATCGAATCCTTCAGCGAAAACTCGATCTTCGGGCCGTAGAACGCCCCCTCGCCCGGGTTGTTCTCCCACGGTAGACCCTTGGCGTCGAGCGCCGCGGCGAGCGCGCCTTCAGCGCGATCCCACGCCTCGTCGGCACCGATCCGTTTCGCAGGCCGGGTCGACAGCTTGATCAGGATGTCGTGGAAACCGAAGTCGGCATAGACCTTCTGCAGCAGTTCGATGAAACGCCCGGCCTCGTCCTGCACCTGAGCGTCGGTACAGAAGATGTGCGCGTCGTCCTGCACGAACCCGCGCACGCGCAGCAGTCCGTGCAGCGCGCCCGACGGCTCGTTGCGATGACACGAGCCGAACTCGGCGAGACGCAGCGGCAATTCGCGATAACTGCGCAGACCATGGTTGAAGATCTGCACATGCCCGGGACAGTTCATCGGCTTGACCGCGTAATCGCGGTTCTCCGATTCGGTCGTGAACATGTGCTCGCGGTAGTTTTCCCAATGCCCCGAGCGCTCCCACAGCGCGCGGTCCATCACCATCGGGGTCTTCACCTCCTGATACCCGGCGCCGTCTAGCACGCGCCGCATGTACTGCTCGATCTCCTGCCAGATCGTCCAACCCTTGGCGTGCCAGAACACCATGCCGGGCGCTTCGTCCTGCATGTGGAACAGGTCGAGCTGACGGCCGAGGCGACGATGGTCGCGCTTCTCGGCCTCTTCGAGCTGATGCAGATAGGCGTCCTGATCTTCCTTGCGCGCCCACGCCGTGCCGTAGATTCGCTGCAACATCTCGTTGTTCGAATCGCCCCGCCAGTACGCCCCGGCGAGCTTCATCAGCTTGAACACCTTCAACTTGGCGGTAGAGGGCACGTGCGGGCCGCGGCACAGGTCGATGAAGTCGCCTTCGCGGTAGAGCGAGATCGGCTCGTCCGAGGGAATCGAGGCGATGATCTCGGCCTTGTAGTGCTCGCCGATCGATTTGAAAAACTCGACTGCCTGATCACGCGGCATTACTTCGCGGCTGACCGGAATGTCGCGGCGCGCGAGCTCGCTCATCCGCTTCTCGATCGCCTCGAGGTCGTCGGGTGTGAACGGACGCTTGTACGAGAAATCGTAGTAGAAGCCGTTGTCGATCACCGGGCCGATCGTCACCTGCGCGTCGGGGAAGAGTTCCTTCACCGCAGCGGCGAGCAGGTGCGCGGTCGAGTGACGGATCACGTCGACGCCTTCGGGGTCGCGGTCGGTGACGATCGAGAGCGCGACGTCGCGATCGATCAGATACGAGGTGTCGACCAGCTTGCTGTCGACCCTGCCCGCCAGCGCGGCGCGCGCGAGGCCCGAACCGATGCTTTGCGCAACCTGTGCGACCGTGACCGGCGCATCGAAGTGTCGGGTTGAACCGTCGGGAAGGCGAATATCGGGCATGAACGAATCCTGAGGGGCGGAGCAATGGGGCCGCGCCGCACTCGGTTCATACGATGCGAACGATGTGACGGGCCGCGATATCCTGTTGCCGACGAACGTCTGGCGACATCCGAAGGCGGTCGACGACTCGGTGCGAGCGCTTCATCGGGCGGTGATTATCGCATGTTGCGCCGGTCCCTCGCCCTGAGAGCCGCGACCGATCGCTCAGGAGGGTGCGACAGACCCGCTCGACGATCCGGCACTGGGGGCAGCGCTCGGCTGCACACCGGAAACGTTTGCGCTCGAGGCGCGCACCGCTGCGACGACCGAATCGATCGCCGCATAGTGGACCATGTGACCGGCACCGGCGACTTCGACCAACATACTTCGTGACAATTCACGATGAAGGCGCAGCGAATGCGCTGCGCGATCGACAACCTTGTCCCCCTCCCCGACGAGAATCGCGACCGGCAGGCCCAACTCGTGGTGGCGCTGACTGCTGGCGTAGGCCGCGGGAATCATTAACGCAGCGTCCTCGGCGTTCGCGCGAAGCTGCGCCGGACGCACCAACATTTCACGCGACAGCGTCGGGTAGAACGCGGCGGGCACCGGCTGCGGCGCGAACATCTTCCTGACTGCCCGGGACAGCAACGCGCGTGCCGACAGAGCAGTGACGGTATAGCGCATGACGTCGCCCACCACAGGCAACGCGACCGGTGCCGTCAACACCGCGTCCAGCCGGGCAGTCGCGTAGTAGTAGCCGCCGAGCAAGACGAGGCGGCGCACATTCGACGGAAAGTCGAGCGCCATCGCCACGGCTACCATCGTCCCCATTGAATGGCCGACGACGATCGCCGGTTCGAGCACGCCCAGTTGCGCCAGGGCCCGGTGCAACAAAGCCGCCTGAGCCGAGGGGGTCCAAAGACGGTCGCGCGGCCGGCTGCTGTGTCCGAAGCCCGGTCGGTCGAACGCAATGACCCGGTGTTCGCCGGCGAGCCGATCAATCAGGCCGCTGGCCTGGAAGTCGTCTACCGAGACCACGTTGCCGTGCAGCAGTACGACCGGAGGCCCTTCACCGTGGTCGACGTAGTGCAGACGTACCCCGTCGACGTCGATGAACCGCCCGAGCGGGACATGTTCTCGCTCGGCACGACGTGCACGAAGTGCGACCCAGGCCGCCGTCGCCAAGCCTGCGAGCGCCGTAGCGGCGCCAACCAGCCCGGTGTTCTTGCTGCGCAAATTCTTGGAACGGGAGAGCTTCATCCGAATCCTGTAGGCGCGGCTTGGGGATACGCTCTAGCCCGCAGAAGGGTTCGCGCTACCTGCCGAGGGGACTTCCTCATCATTGACTCATCAATGGCATCGCAGGGCACGTACCTGTGAGTGGCCCATTCCTCAGCCGTGGACGCTGCCGCTGGAGAACGCCAACGCGTCGGCGCGTTTCAGCCGGGCCCTGGACAGCAGATGTCCTGACCGCACGATATCTGAACCGCGCGGTGCCGAGAGCGAAAGGGCAGCCCCGGACTAAGGTTGTGGCCATTCCGAATTTGGTAGGCGCGATTGGACTCGAACCAACGACCCCCACCATGTCAAGGTGGTGCTCTAACCAGCTGAGCTACGCGCCTGAAGCGGGCGGATTGTAACGCAAGTCATTGGCATCGGCCCGTCGCGACCGTCACGGAACTTTCACGTGAGCGCAATACCCTCGGCGCGCATCGGGTGTGGCAACCTAGCCGGTTGCTGTGATGATGCCCACCCTGGCTCCACACGCGACCTGTGACTCGCCAACCGGAGATTCTCATGAGCTTTGCCGACGACGACACGAGCAGCAATCCAAGCAACAACCCACATCTGGACAACCTGGGCGACGTGAAGTTTACGCGCCGCGAACTGCTGACCGCGCTCGCAGGTGCCGCTGCCACCCTTCCCTTCGCCGGTTGTGCGACCACGAGCGGGACGCGCTGGCTCGGGCCCGAGCGCCTCGGCTTCACCTCGATCACGCCGATGACCGAAGATTCGGTGCGCGTCCCTCAGGGATACCGTGCCCAGGTGATGTACCCGTGGGGCGACCCCACCGGTTCTGCCCTCGGCGCGCCCCCGTTCCGGCAGGACGGATCGAACTCGGCCGCCGATCAGGCGCTGCAGTCCGGCATGCATCATGACGCGATCGAGTATTACCCGCTGCCGCTGGGTTCGACGAGTTCCGAGCGCGGACTGCTCGCGATCAATCACGAGTACACCGACGACGGGCTGCTGCACGCCGACGGCATGCGCACGTGGACACCGGAGAAGGTCGCCAAGTCGCAGAACGCACATGGCGTTTCGATCATCGAAGTCACGTCGCAGGGCGAGCAGTGGACAGTCGTCAATCCGTCGCGCTTCGCGCGTCGCATCACGGCGCAGACGCCGATGACGATCTCGGGTCCGGCCGCAGGTGCAGCCGCGATGCGCACGTCCTACGACAGCGCCGGCACGCTCGCACGCGGCACCGTCAACAACTGCGCCGGCGGCATCACGCCGTGGGGCACCTACCTGACCTGCGAAGAGAACTGGAACAACTACTTCGCAGCGAGCGACGGCAAGATACCCGAACGGCTGCGCCGTTATGGCGTATCGGCGAAGAGCGGCTATCGCTGGCACGAGCACGATGGCAGGTTCGACGTTTCGAAAGAACCGAACGAGGCCAACCGGTTCGGCTGGATCGTCGAGATCGACCCGTACGAACCGGCTTCGCGCCCGGTCAAGCGCACTGCGTTGGGTCGCTTCAAGCATGAAGGCGCGATGCTCGCAATCGGTCCCGATCGCAGGCTCGCCTTCTACCTGGGCGACGACGAGGTGTTCGAGTACGTCTACAAGTTCGTCACCCGCGATGCGTATTCGGACGATCGCGCGGCGAACCGCAACCTGCTCGACAACGGCACGCTGTACGTAGCCCGTTTCAATGCCGACGGCGGCGGCGAGTGGCTGCCGCTGGTGCACGGCCAGAGCGGGCTCACCAAGGAGAACGGCTTCGCCGACCAGGCCGACATCCTGGTGCGCACGCGCGAAGCCGCCGACCGTGCGGGCGCGACCAAGATGGACCGGCCCGAATGGGGCGCGGTGCATCCGACCACGCTCGAGGTGTACATGACTATGACCAACAACTCGCTGCGCGGTGCGGCGAATCGACCCGGCGTGGATGCAGCGAACCCGCGTGCGGGCAACGTGTTCGGGCACATCATCCGCTGGCGCGAGCAGGGGCGCGACCCGAAGGCGACCCGCTTCGAATGGGACATCTTCGCGCAGGCGGGTGACCCGGAGTCGAGCGACGCGAACAAGCGCGGCAACATCAAGGGCGACTGGTACGGCAGTCCCGACGGACTGTGGTTCGATCCGAGCGGATACCTGTGGATTCAGACCGACGTTTCGACCAACGCGCTCAACCGCGGCGACTACAAGTCGATGGGAAACAACATGATGGCGGTCGCCAACGTGGTGACCGGCGAGACGAAACGCTTCCTCACCGGCCCGAACGGTTGCGAAGTCACCGGCTGCGTAATGACACCGGACGGGCGCACGATGTTCATCAACATCCAGCACCCGGGCGAGCCGGCCGGCGATCGCAGCGATCCGGACAAGCCGAAAGCGTTCGGGCAGTGGCCGGACGGCCCGTCGGGCGGACGACCGCGTTCGGCGACGGTGGCGATCCGCAAGGCCGACGGCGGGCGCATCGGCACCTGAGCGGCACTCGAGCGTCGGTGACTGGCGTCGGGTCATCGACGTGCGTTCACCGGCGCTCGGCGACTCTGGCTCGACCACTCATCTCCGGGCACCGCGCTTCGTCGACGCTACTCTAGGATCAGGGCGTCGTTCGCATTGTCGATCGACCAAGACTTCAGGCGTCTCAGGAAGCTCTGCCCCAGCAGGAACGGGCTCGACGCGCTGCCGACGGTTCCGGTCACGTCCTCGACGACCCGGCCGCCGATGCGCATCGAGCGGATGCGGAGGGTCTCTGCCGAGATGCGTGAGCCATCGGCGAGCACGTAGTTCCTGCGACCGAGGAAATCCGTCTTGCTCAGCGCCCCGCTGCTGATCAGGTTCGAGACGACATCGGTCGGAATGTTCACATCGGCCGCGCCGGAGTCGACGACGAAGCGCAGCGTGACCTGATCGTTGATCAGTACGGGCACCGTGAACGTGCCGCCCTGTCGCTGCAGCGGTACGGCGACCGGCCCCGACATGGTCGCAGCCTGCGCGGCGGGACGCCGGTCCGATGCCGCGCGACCGGAAGGACCGGAACGATCGAGGGCGGCGACCATCTCGGCCTCGCTCGCCGCGCACACGTAACGGCGGATCGCCTCGTTGGCCGTCCCCGGACGAACGTAGTCCCAGGTCGACGAGCGCGCGAGCGGCAGCGCGAGTTCGGGCCCCGCCGCCATCGGCTGGCCATGAACGGTGCGCGCCGCGATACGCAGGCGCGCCTCCCGGCAATCGATGTCGAGCAGCATCCGCATCGATTGCACGCGCTGGTCGGGCGACAGCGCATTGAACAGCGCCGACGCGGTGCGACGGACTAGGTCGCCGCGCAACGTATCCGGATCGACGTAGAAGCGATAGCTGCTGTCCTCGCCCAGTTCGACCCAATCGGCCCACGCCGGATGCGGCGCCGCTGCGCCACTGAGTGCGAGCGCGGCCAGGAAGATTCGCAATCCCTGAAACAGAACGTGCATCGAAGCGTGCCTCTGCAGGACGTTTCTCGACCGCCGGTGAATGACCCGCGACGGAACGCCGGGATCCACGCGCGACGACTACGCTGCGCAGCCTATCGCGCGCCTGTTTCAATCCGCCCAGTACAGGCGCTGCGGGTTGTCCACGAGTATGCGCCGACGCATCGTTTCATCGACGATCGTCCGCGCGAACAGGTCGACCAGCGCGCCGTCGTTCGGCATGTCGCCGTTGATGTTGGGATGCGGGAAGTCGGTACCCCAGAGCACGCGCTCCGGCGCGGCTTCGACCAGTGCGCGCGCATACGGGATTGCATCGTTGAACGGCGCACCCGCCGACGAGATCCGCTCCGAGCCGCTGATCTTCACCCACGCCTTGGGGTTCTCGCGCATCAACGCAGCCAACTGAACGAACGCGGGTTGCTCGAGCCCAGCGCCTGCCTTGACCCGGCCCATGTGATCGATGATGAACGGCACCCGCAACGCGTCGAGCAGCGCCCGATACTGCGGAATATCGTCGGCGTCGAAGTGCAGTTGCAGATGCCAGCCGAGCGGCGCGATGCGCGCGATCGTGCGCTCGAAT